>JAQVMI010000026.1 GCA_028703735.1 Candidatus Cloacimonadota bacterium
CCCGCAAGGATGAATACCCTAAGGAAATACATAAAGCATTGCGCTATAGTGTTTTTGCCGGAGGAAAGCGTTTAAGACCCTATCTTACTATGCTTGCCTTTCAGCTATATAATCCGGATGTAGAGCTAATAACTCCCGTTGCCGCTGCCATAGAGATGATTCACACCTTTTCTTTGATTCACGATGATCTTCCGGATATTGATGATGATGAATACCGCAGAGGGAAAAAATCCTGCCATGCAGTTTTTGGAGATGGAGTAGCTCTTCTTGCAGGTGATGCTTTGCTAATTAGTGCTTTCGAATTGGTTACCATGGCAGAAATTGAGGCAGAAATCCGCGTGCAATTTATCAGAGAGCTGGCAAACGAAGTAGGAATTAAAGGTCTTATTGCAGGACAAATGGTGGATATAGAATCCGAAGGCAAAAAAATAGATAAAAAAACCCTCTCCTTTATCCACGAGAATAAAACAGCCCGTTTGATAAATCTTAGCCTTAGGTTTGGAGCCATTGCCGGTGGTGCTCCTGCCAATGAACTGGCTATCATAGAAGAATACGGCAACCTGATCGGCTTGGTTTTCCAAATTGTGGACGATCTACTGGACATAGAAGGAACTCAGGAAGAATTGGGTAAAAGCATCGGCAAAGATGCCTCTGTGGAAAAAGCAACCTTTCCTTCAGTGTATGGAGTAGCAGAATCCCGTAACAAAGCTGTGGAATTAACCGAAAAAGCCAGACATGTAATTGCTCCCTTGGGTAATAAAGCTTTGAAGCTGGATATATTGGCAGAATATCTGTTGAACCGTAAATCATGAAGATAAACATTCAGAAATTAACAACGTCAGCTATGCTGCCACAACGCATGTCTATCAACGCATCGGGTTATGATATCTTTGCGGATGTGCTTAGTCCCGTGCAGATTGCTCCAGGAGAGTATGTAGCAATTCCCACAGGTTTTGCCCTGGAAATTCCCTCTGGTTATGAAGCACAGATTCGCCCCAGAAGCGGTTTGGCAATAAAGCGGGGTTTAAGTGTGTTAAATAGTCCCGGCACAATTGATGCAGATTATCGTGGTGAAGTGAAGGTAATATTGATAAATCACGGTGCCAGCAGCATCGTCATTCAGCCCCAAATGCGCATAGCACAGATGGTTTTCTGCCCTGTGCTTATGCCCGAATTATGTGTTTCGGATAGCCTTGCGGAAACCGAAAGACACACGGGTGGCTTTGGACATACGGGATTGTGAAAGGGATTTTATGCAGCAGCTTATAGATAAGATTAAACAACTTAAAGCAGAAACAGGTGCGCTGATTCTGGCGCATAACTATCAAAGTGTGGAGATTCAGGATTTGGCAGATTTCCGGGGTGATTCTTTGCAATTAGCAATTCTGGCGCAACAGACCGAAGCAGAACTAATTGTATTTTGCGGGGTTAGGTTTATGGCAGAAACAGCAGCAATATTAAATCCCGCTGCCACTGTTTTATTACCTGCTTCAGAAGCCGGATGCCCTATGGCAGATATGATCGATGCCTCTCAATTAGCTGCTTTCAAACAGAACTATCCCGGTTCGCCTGTGGTATGCTATGTAAATTCCTCGGTGGAAGTAAAAGCAGCAAGTGATATCTGCTGCACCTCTGCCAATGCGGTGAAGGTAATGCAATCCCTTCCTTCAGATAAACCGATTCTCTTTGTACCGGATCGCAATTTAGGCACTTGGGCTGCCAAACAGGCAAATAGGGAAGTGATAACTTGGGATGGCTTTTGTCCGGTTCACCAATGGGGATTTACCGAACAACATGTTTTGGATATCAGATCTAAATATCCCGATTTCAAGCTGCTGGCTCATCCAGAATGCGATCCTGCTATTATTAAACATGCCGATTTTGTGATATCCACTGGTGGAATGATGAAATGGGTGGAAAAAGAAGACAAGGCTATAATTGCCACAGAAAGAGGCTTAACAGACTATTTATGCCACATCTATCCCCAAAAGCAGATTATTCCCCTTTCCCCTTTGGCAGTATGTAAAAACATGAAAAAGACCACTCTGGAGCATTTGTATCTGGCATTGTTACACAAACAGCATAAAACAGTTGTAGATCCCATCATCGCAGAAAAAGCCAGACTTAGTATTAGCAGAATGCTGGAGCTTTCCTAAGCAACTTTATGAAGTGTAATGCAGATAGCCTGTCTCTTGACCAAATCAGTTTCCCTGGTGTGGCAATGCTTCAAGATAGCAGCTCTTTGGGTGCAACATCTTCCACAGCAGCACTTTATGCTTATGTGTCCCGCATGTTTTGCTGCCCTCAACTGCGGATACTGGAAGCAGGTAGCGGAAGTGGAATTCTGTGTATAATGCTTGCTTTGGCTAATCCGGAGTGGGATATTTCGGGGATAGAGATTCAGCCCCAACTTTGTGCACTTGCAAACGAAAATGCGTTAAGGCTAAACCTGAAGGTGCATTTTACAGAGGCAGATATAAGAGATTACGCAGAAGCTAAGCCCTATGACCTTATAGTCTCTAACCCTCCCTGGCAGAAGCTGAATTCTGGTTTGCAAAGCCCCAATCCCCAAAGGGCAATTTGCCGCAGCGAAGTTTTATGCACCATGCAGGATGTTTTTGGCTTACTAAGGCGTAATCTTAGCGATTCTGGAACAGCTATATTGCTATATCCCAAATCCCGCAGCGATGAGGTTTACACCTTTGCAGAAGCGATCTTCGATAGTGTTGTAACTCACGAAACCGAGGACAAAAACTGTTTGCTGTACCACCTTTCTTCACCTATAAAACCAATATTATGCGAGCAATAAGGATGTTTTTATGAAGACCCGTTTTATGCTAATAATTGCTATGCTGATCGTCCTCTTTGGAGCTTGGCTGTATCTTTCGTATCAGATAAGCCGAAGCTATCAGGCAAAATTGGATGATCTTAGCCAACTTCCCGTTTATGCATATATTTCCGATACCACGAAAGTGGCAATAATTCTGCAAGAACTGCAACCTATTACAGCTATTGAAAGTGTGGTGCATGAAACTGCCGCAGAAGCATCTTCCGAATTGCTGGAAGCCTATGGATTGCCTCTGAATGAGGATATGATAAGGGATTACAGTTTCCCCGATATTATCACCATCACCTTAAAACCTATAAATGAATCCTTGCAAGCAAAAGCCACCATCCTTAGAACTCTGCGAGCCCACGTAACGGAAGCAGAAATAGATAGCCAAGCCAGTGCATACAGCAATGTGGCAGAAGAATTAAAGCTGATAAACCGCCAAAGCCTGCTTGCAAACATCATTATTGCCGTGCTGTTTCTGCTTATCTTTGTTTTTAGCCGCACCAGTTTCGAGCTGCACGTATTGCTAACCCGAAAGGGTAAAACCATTAGCGTTGTGGATAAAATTCGCCATGCCAAACAGGGGATATGGCATACCTGGACTATGCTGCTGATTCCTTTACCACTATGCATTGCCGGGTATTTTATTCTGGTGTATTCTTTAAAACTTCCGTATTTACTTCCTTATTGGGTTTTTGGAGCTCAATTTGCTGCTGCACTTATAGGCACTTTAATTACTCACTTCACCTTGCATACTTTTGAGCACGAAGCGGCTTACCTGGATAATCCCATAAGAGTAATCTCTTCCGAACCAATAATTGGAGAAAGCGATGAAACGCTGGATACCTAATTCTTTAACCGTTCTCCGGTTTTTATTGGTTCCGGTGTTTTTGTATTATGTGTTTGTGTCGGTTGATCCGCAAAGGGTTTCTGTGGCTCTGCTTGTTTTTGTGATAGCCTCTTTTACAGATTATCTGGATGGCATGCTGGCACGCAGGCTTAATGTGGTAAGCGATTTTGGTAAGATTATGGATCCCCTTGCAGATAAACTGCTGGTGCTATCTGCTTTGGCAGGGTTATGCTGGTTACCCCCTTTTTACATTAGTAAGCTTGTGTTTTTTATTATTCTGTTTCGAGAGCTGCTAATTACCATTTTGCGCGAATTATATCACCGCAAGGGTATTGTGGTGGCTGCAGATGTTTTTGGCAAAGTGAAAACCGTGATGCAAATGACCGGTATAATTGCCGCTTTTGCTTTATGGGTGTTCATGGCGGAAATCCCCAGCTATATTCATTTAGCAGTTGATATCTGGTTTGCAATAGTTGCGGTTGTAACCTTGGCAAGCGGCATTAACTACATAAAAGTGATTTTTAAGAGGAATTGAAAGATGCGTAGAGTATTGTTTTGTGCCACAGTAATTTTGTTTGCTTTGGCAGGTTGCTTCAAAGGCGGTGAAAAAGCAGACCGCTACACAATTTTCGATAAGCTCTTAGATCATGGAAAACCTCTTGCCATGGGTGACGACAGGGATGTATATGTATTTTGCGATGCAGCAAACTGGAAAACCCTGGAACCCTTTATCCGCAGCGGTATAGAACGTGAGGTTCCAATTGTATATCCAGAGAAATATTTCAATCTGATCTTAGCGGATGTGAAGGAAGCCAATACCCTGGTGAAATACAAAAACATCCTTTACATTGGTGATCTGGCAAGCACTTCTCCCGTTTCAATGCACATGAAAAGTGTTCTGGCACAGGATTTTGTAAGCCGCGTGAACTCCAGCGGGGGGGATTTGTTTGTAGCCAAAAACCATAGCTCGCGGGATCAGGTAATCCTGTTTCTTTTAGGAAAGGATGCCATTAGCTTAAGCAAGATTGGTGCATTGCAGGCAGATCCTATATTTTCCCTGCTGCTTCGCAGGCTTACCGAACGCCAGGGATATTATGCTTATCAGGGCAAGGTTTTACCGGAAGATTTCTTTGCGCCATATCCTTACAGCCTAAAGATTCCAGATACATATAGGGTTTATTCAAACGATCAGCAGGGCAATTTCCTCAGCTTTTTATACCGTGCCAAGATGCAGAATAGGGAGATCCCGGATAAATACATATCGGTTTATCATGAGGCAATGCCAGAAAACAAAGTAGATATTGCCTGGACTATTGCCAAGCGTAAGGAACTGGGAAACAAGTATTTTGAAGGGGACGAGTTTGATGCGGAACTTATCAGGCAAGAGCCTTTCCGCTTAGGTTCGCAAAATGGTTACCGCCTTATGGGAGCGTGGAAGAATATGAAACATGCCATAGGAGGCGGGTTCCAGAGCTTTTCTTTTTGGGATGAGAACACCAAAACTGCCTATATTATAGATAACATCGTATATTTTCCCGCAGGAGATAAACTTCCCATCCTTGTAGAACTGTATGCTATCTCAAATTCTTTGAAGATTAAATGAAGCTACGTAAAGCTATCAAATTCATCCTGCCTTTATTGGTCTTGATTCTGGCTTCAGCTTGCTCTGCCCCACTGCAAAATGCCAAAAGCAATCCGCCGGATCCATCGCGTCCTACCATGGAATCCATCTATTATTATTGCACAGCTTCGCTTATGCATTACGAGGGTGATTTTGCCCTGGCAAGTGTGCTGTATAAACATGCAGAAGATGAAGATCCTTACAGCCCTCAGATTAAGAAACAGACCCTGATAAATAATGCGCATGCCTTTCTGAACAATCAAAAGAGTTCCGAAAGCATCGTGGCAGATTTTAATTTGGCACGGGAATCCCTTACTTTCGATGAAGACCTGCTAAGTGCTGCCTATTCAGTTTATAGCCAGGCAAAGGATGAAGCTGGGGTACAATGGACTGTTGATCAAGGGGTTACCAATTTTCCCTCTACACGCTCTTACCTGCAAAAGTTTTATTACGATTTCTCCCGCAAGGGTATTAAGGACACTGAAAGCTTAAATACCGCATATAAACTTGCTAAAAACAACGCAGATGATTTATTGCTTACGGCTCGCATGTATGCCTTTATAGATATTCCCCGCAGCATCCAGATATTGACCGAAGCTAAACAAGCAGAACCAAAACCTGATATCGACAGGTTTCTTACCGAACTACTGTTGCAGTTTAATCCCCCAAAAGCCAGAGAGCATTTCCTTAGCTTTAGCTATCCCGAGGATAGCTCGCAGATGTTGCATTTCTTACAAATTGCCAATCAGCATAAGGCTTTGGCTGCAATTTTGGAATTAAGCGAAGCCATATTTGCTACGCATGATCCAAATCTGCTGGCAGAGCTTGCTTTTGCCGCATATATGAATGACGATAAAAGCACTTTAGCCAGGCTAAGCGAAATTGTTATTACTATGAATCCCGTAACGGAAGAATACACCAGAATTGCTACCTGTCTTCTAGTTGATGCAATGTTTACCGAATCCTCTATTCATGCCCAAAGGTATGCAGATATGCTGTATAGCGTTCAGGATGTGGACGATATGTTGCTATATAGAACCATGCGCCTTACCTTTGCAGCACCCACAGATACGATTGGTGCCGAATCAGAATTCTCCCGCTTTATGCAGGATATGGAATTTAATAAGCTTGATACCAGCCCACTTTTAGATTATCTTTTGGCAGTTTCACATGCTACGGCTGTGAATGATTCCACTTTAACCGATTCCAGAATAAAGCTTTGCGAGTATTTCACAAATATTAACCGTGGTTATGAGGTAGATTGGAGTTTGTTGCTTACCTATTATCACCAAACCGGCTTGATAAACCAAAAAATACCCATGCTACGCCGTGCAATAGAAAGATTCCCCAATAACCCTCTGTTCTTAAATGATCTTGGCTATAGTCTGTTGGATTCCCCAAATTCCTATGCGGAAGCAGGGATTCTTATTACAAGAGCCACCGCCTTGGAACCCGAAAATGGCTATTATCAGGATAGCATGGCATGGTATTATTACCTGGTGCAGGATTATGAAAATGCCCTGAAACACATTGCCATACCCATGCGAATGAGCAACCCTCCCTCCGAAATATCTTACCATATTGGCATGATCCTTATCGCAAATAGCAATAACGAAGCAGCAATCCCATTTTTACAGGCTGTTTTGAGTGATGCCACCAGCAAAGCATATCAGGAGAAAGCCAGGGAAGCTTTAAAGAACCTTGAGGTAAAACCAGATTCTTCCAGCTCCGTAGATTAATATACTTATCTATCCACTTAAATTTCCAGAAAACCACCCCAATCCACCCCTTTATAGGATGAATTTCATACAGTACAGCAAAACAATCTCCCTCTCCTGCATGAAGAAATCTCGGCTAAAAACCTTGTGATTCCCTCGTGAATCCCTCGTCCCACCTGGGAATCACGAGGGAATTACGAGGGCATTAGCTGCGATTGCACCATGGAAGAATAGGATTTATCCACCCATGCAAGTTTGGAGTGAATAATGCCCTTCCTATCTTTAAAGCTACCTATATCCTTGCGGCATTATGGACTTCAACGTCTCCCCTCTGCAAGTTTGGAGTCGATGATGCCCTTCCTATCTTAGAAGCTGCTTATATCTGGCTCTCTTTCAAAGCGAGTGGGTAACTTTTGTCATTCCGGACTTGATCCGGAATCCAGTTTTTACAAACCACCTTGTGTAAATGCTGTAATATGTTGGTTAACAGCATGTTATCATTGTAACAATTCTAAATTGGATTCCTGCCTTCGCAGGAATGACAAGCAAAAAAAACCTCTACCCACTTAGTTTGAAAGAGAGCCTATATCTTAGCGGCATCATGGACTACAACGCCACCCAACTAATAATCCCATAACATTTACCCTATAACCTGTATATTGCCACCGCTGAAGTCCTATCTGCTAAAAGAGATAGCAAAATGTGCATAGATTTATAAAGCAGATACAACTCCAGACTAAATTTTATCACCACCGCCTCTGCTGTCTGCACACGAGGCGTGTGCAATTACGATTATACAGTAAAATCTGGAAACTATAATTCTCTATATTCATCTCATTTTCATAAACTTATTGACAAAATAGGCTTATGTGTTTATCTTAGTAAGCAGAAAGAGATAAGGAGAGATGATGGCAATGGAATCCCTTCGCTTTCATGAATTCATGCCTGACAAGGTGTGGAAGTGGAAGATTTTGGAAGAACGGGTGGAAAAAGTTCTATCCCTACACGATTATCAGGAAATCCGTCTTTCTGTATTGCAGGATTATCAGGTTCTGCACACCGGAATCACTGCTTTGATGCAAGGTTATGAGGCAGATAATGCTGTGAAATCCGTGCTGTCTTTATCGCTTCCGGAAAGTAAACTAAGCCTGCTAAGCTTACGTCCGGAAGGAACTATTAGCGTTTTGCACCACACTGCCAGAATTATTAACGATGGTGAGGTGCACAGGTTTTACTATATGGGACCAATGTTTCGCAAAGCAGAAGCAATTAATCAAATGGAATTCTATCAATTAGGGGTGGAGCTTCTGGGCAGCGAAAGCATACTATCCGAAAACGAAGTAATTAGTTTGGGAATGAAAATCTTTCAGGAGCTGGGTCTTAATGGCGTCCATCTGGAATTAAATTCCTATGGCTGTTCGGAATGCAGGATAGCTTTTTTTGAAGACCTGCGGGAATACCTTAAAAACCACACCACAGATTTTTGTAAAAGCTGCTATGAAGAGCTTTATGCAAATCCCTTCAGCGAAACCCAATGTATGGATGCTGCTTGCAAACATTCCCTAAAACAGGGACCTCAGATAGGGAACTATCTGTGTAAAACCTGTAAGGCTAATTTTGACAAAGTGAAAAAAATCCAAGCCAACTTAGGGAACAGTTACAAGGTTAATCCTCATCTTTTTAAGAACTTTGCCTATTATAACGAAACTGTTTTCGATTTCATGGTAACACACGAAGGAAAAGAGCTTGTTATAGGAGGTGGCGGACGTTATGATTACCTTTCTACACGAATAACAGGCAAGCAAATACCCGCTGTGGGGTTTTTTATAAATCTGGATGTTCTATTCGAAATTATGGAATCCAAACGGATGTTTAGGGAAAAAGAAAATGATTTCAAGGTATATCTATGTTCCGAAAGCGAAAATTTGGAGATGATGACCTTGCAAATAGCTCAGGAATTGCATGGCAATGGAATTAAAACTATTATTTCGCCCGAAACTACCGATACAAAGACAGAAATAAAACAGGCAATAGCCAAACAGTGCTCCCTTATGCTGATAATTAGGGATGATAACATACGTGAAGGTAAGATATTGATGCGAAATCTGATGAAAGAACATCAGGATTATATTCCCCTAAAAGATACCCTGCCTGCCGTACTCTTGGCAAGAAAAGCCATGAAACAAGAAGGCTAAGCATCCTTACCATGCTTTCCAAACCTAAATAAGGAGATACAATGCAATCAGTTATGACACACAGGGCTCCCGCCGCAATAGGTCCCTACTCTCAGGCAATAATGAAAAATAACACTTTGTTTATCAGCGGTCAATTGGGGATAGATCCCAATACCTCTGCCATGCCTCCAACTTTTGAGGAGCAAACAAATCTGGTATTTAGCAACATCAAGGCAATTCTGGACGCTGCGGGAATGGGGCTTACTCATATAGTAAAAGTAACTGTGTTTTTGAAGGATATGAACGATTTTGCTAACCTGAACGAGATTTATGCCCGTCATTTCAGTGCACCTTATCCCGCACGTGAAGCTGTGCAGGTGGCACGCTTACCAAAAGATGGACTGGTGGAAATCTCTGTGATAGCCATGAGGTAACCAGGTGAGCATAACCACAAAAGGCGGTGACAAGGGTAAAACTTCACTTTATTCCGGTGAAAGGATTTGGAAAGATGATTTGCGTGTGGATGCTTATGGAAGCCTGGATGAATTGGATGCTAACTTGGGTGAAGCAAAACACTTGGTGGATAATCCGGCAATTTACGATATTTTGATCTCTGTGCAAAACACTCTGTATCGGGTGATGGGTCAGCTTGCCACAATAAGCAGCGAATATCCCTATCCCTTGTGTGAAAGCGATGCAGAAGGTATTACAGGTATTATTCACGATTATGAAACACGGGTGCAGCTTACAGGCTTTGTGATTCCCGGATCTACGCTCCCTTCTGCCAAACTGGATATCTGCCGAACTGTTGCCCGAAGAGCGGAAAGACGGGTTATAGCCCTGTCTCGTACCGAAACCGTTTCACCTTATTTACTTAGCTATGTAAACCGGTTGTCCGATTTGTTTTTTATTCTGGCTCGATCTGTGGAACATGAAAAGGGAAAGCTTACCTATAAAACTAAGCCGGAACATGGATGTTGAGCTGTTATTTTTAGGTGGAAAGGTGGAAAGGTGTAAAGGTGGAAAGGTGGAAAGGTGAAATGGTGGAAAGGTGAAACAAGCGGATAGATATTGTTGCAATGGATTAACTAATGTTTTGGGAAATCGATTTGCAATAAACCTATACGATCGGCAATTTCCCCTAAACTCAAGCTTCAAACCTGGTTTCACCTTTCCACCTTTCCACCTTTTCACCTTTTTACGGAGGATCGGAATCCTCCGCTACCTTTCCACCTTTTCACCCCAATGATTAACAAAATTAAAGGAGAAATAGAATGTATAAAATAGTTTTAATCCGTCATGGAGAAAGCATCTGGAACAAAGAAAATCTCTTCACCGGCTGGACTGATGTGGATTTATCCGAAAAAGGATTAACCGAAGCCCACACAGCCGGAAAAAGGCTAAAAGAAGAAGGCTTTGTTTTCGATGAAGGATGGACATCTGTGCTAAAACGTGCCATCCGGACAATGTGGATAACTTTGGACGAAATGGATAGCATGTTTATACCCATTCATCACGATTGGAGGCTGAATGAACGCCATTATGGGGCATTGCAAGGTTTGAACAAAGCAGAAACAGCCGCAAAATATGGTGAGGAACAAGTGAAAATCTGGCGTCGCAGTTTCGATGTTCCACCTCCGGCTATGGAAATAAACGATCCCCGCTATCCAGGCATAGATAAACGCTATGCAAATCTTGCAGCAGAGCAGATTCCGCTTTGTGAATCACTGAAAGATACCGTTGCCAGAACCATGCCTTTTTGGAATGAAGTGATCCTTCCCAGGCTATCCGCAGGTCGCAAAATGATTGTTTCTGCACATGGGAACTCCCTTAGAGCAATAGTTAAAAACCTAAATCACATCAGTGATACCGATATCGTTAGCCTCAATATTCCCACAGGAATTCCCCTGGTTTACGAATTTGACTCAATGCTAAATCCCATAAAAAACTACTACCTTGCAGATGCAGCAGAAGTAGCAGCAGCAGAAGCAGCAGTTGCAAACCAAGCCAAGGCAAAATGATCAACTTAAATGCAGCCATTTTTAGCTTGACTAATACTAAGCAAAATATAGAATAGCACAAAACACAAAGGAGTTACACCATGGCAGTAAAGATTGATAAAGAAACATGCATTGGATGCGGCGCATGCGTAGATGTTTGCCCCGTTAATGCACTTAGCATGGAAGATGGAAAAGCAGTTTGTGATGAAGGTTCTTGCATCGATTGTGGTGCTTGCATTGCAACCTGTCCTGTGCAAGCCATTTCCGAATAATTCTCAGAAGCACACAAACAATATTATTGTGGAAGGGAAGGTGTAGTGCCTTCCTTTTTTTGTTTAGGTGGAAGGTGGAAGGTGGAATGGTGAAAAGGTGGAAAGGTGGAAAGGTGAAACAAGC
Source organism: Candidatus Cloacimonadota bacterium (assembly GCA_028703735.1). Taxonomy (GTDB): domain Bacteria; phylum Cloacimonadota; class Cloacimonadia; order Cloacimonadales; family Cloacimonadaceae; genus Cloacimonas. The sequence goes on from JAQVMI010000026.1 coordinate 11,593, forward strand.
AGATAGATATAGTTGCAATGGATTAACTGATGTTTCGGTATCTCATTTCAAGGATGGGGCAAGTAGTATCTTTGGGAAGGTGAAAAGGTGGAAAGGTGAAAAGGTGAAACAAGCAGATAGATATAGGTGCAATGTATTAACTGATGTTTCGGTAGCTCATTTCAAGGATGGGGCAGGTAGTATCTTTGGTAAGGTGGG
>JAQVMI010000402.1 GCA_028703735.1 Candidatus Cloacimonadota bacterium
GGTAGGGGTTTGCACGGGACCCACAAAATTTAGGGTATCTACCTGGGTGTTTTTAATTAAATCTTCCAAAGCAGGATCATTACCTACCCCGGGGATGTTGCCATTCAAGCGGACATTTTTTACTTTACCTTTCAGTCCCTTGGCATAGGTATTTTGAGAGTATTTATCGGATACCGCAGAAAAGGATAACCGTTGCTCAAGTTCTGCCAGAGCTTTATTGCCTTCAGCTAAATCTGCTACCTGTATATAATCAATCGTAATATAGGGATACAGGTAAAAGGTGCTTAGGTTCTGGTTGTAGTAATCCTGCATATCAGCATCACTCAGCACTACCAGATCCGTAACGTTACGCTGATAATACTCCTGAATATAGAAGCGTTTTTCTGTGGCATTTATGCGTTCCAATACAGAAGGATCCTTATCCAAACCCATCTTCTTCGCCTTCTGATAAAAAGCTTCTTCGGTGGCAGTGATGTTCAGAACTTCTATCTGTCCATCAACAGTACGATAGCGTCCCTGATAATTTGGAGGAAGTTTGGAGATTTTGGTATCGATATCTTTGCGAAGGATTTTTCCACCCTCGTATTCGGCTAAAACATCAGAATCGTTTACACGATTATCACTGGTAACTTTTACCGGCACAACATCGGCAGCGGTGAGAACCAATACTGACAACAGGAAGATCAACCCAAGGCTGTAACGATTGAAACGGGACATTCTATGCTCCTTAAATTTGTTTGTTATTGACCATGAAGCCAAAATTGTGATGCCTGAAAACCCGTCAAGACTTTTCGTTGTTGTGCTTCCAAAGCATCAATAATTGTCTAATGGGAAAGCAAACACCATCATTCTGGTGAGATTGAAAGAATTTTAAAGAAATGTTTATTTTCACAGCTTTTTTGCTGAGTTTGGCACGTAATGTGCATACCACAAGAGTAACGAAAAAAATATCCCGTAGGAGGATACAACAATGCTCAGGAAACTGAAAAACCAAAAGGGTTTTACCCTTATCGAAATCTTAGTTGTGGTTATCATTGTAGCCATTCTGGCTGCATTGGCAGTCCCCCGCTATCTCCGTTATGTGGAAAAATCCCGCAGTACTGAAGCTCAAACTGCTATCAACACCATCCGCAAAACTTATGACATCTACCTTCAAACCAATGGTTCTACTCAGGGTTTCAGCCTTGAACAAGCTCAAAAAGAAGCTCGTTTAGGTGAAAGCACTGTAAAGAATTGGAAATTTGAAGTAGTTGGCAATCCCCCCAAGAAATTCATCGCTACTTCTACTCAAGACTTTGCCGGTGGTGAAGGAAAGCAAGTTTGGTATGATGTAACCGAGGCAATATTCCATGGCTACGGTATTGATACTTGGACGAACCCAGAATCCGGAGGAACGGAGACCGACTAACTCAGGAGGAATACTAAATTGACAATCCATGAATTATTGCGCTTCACCGCTGAGGCGGGTGCGTCGGACCTTCATATTGCGGCAGGCTCGCATCCAATGGTGCGTGTAAATGGCAAAATGAAGCGTCTGAACCTTCCCATACAAACCGTGGAAGACGTGGAAACTCTCGTTTTCGGGGTTATGAATGAAAGCCAGCAAGAGCTGTTTAAAAAGAATCTGGAAATAGATTTTTCCACCAAGCTGAGCAATGATGTTCGCTTTCGTGTAAACGCTTTTCACCAGATTAATGGCATCTCTTCAGCTTTCCGTGTTATTCCAAACGAGATTAAAAGCTACGACGAACTCCATTTGCCGGATATTTTAAAACGCCTCACCATGAAAGAGAAGGGCTTGATTCTGGTAACGGGACCCACAGGTAGTGGAAAATCTACAACTCTTGCCACGATGATCGATTCTGTAAACGAAAACCGTGCTTGCCACATTATCACTGTGGAAGACCCCATCGAATTTGTTCATCGTAGCAAAAACAGCTTGATTAACCAACGCGAGTTGGGGCATGATACCTGGAGTTTTACTGCTGCACTGCGTAGTGCCCTGCGCGAAGATCCTGATGTTATCCTGGTTGGTGAAATGCGTGATTTGGAAACAGTGTCACTTGCGTTGACAGCAGCCGAAACAGGTCATCTTGTTTTTGCCACGTTACACACAGGCAGTTGCACAAAATCCATTGATCGTATTATAGACATGTTCCCCAAAGAACAACAGCAACAGGTTCGCTCTATGCTTTCGGAATCTCTGGAAGCTGTGATAGCACAAACTTTGCTGCCTACAAAAGATGGTAAGGGACGCGTACCTTCAGTAGAGATAATGATAGCTAATGCTGCTGTGCGTAACCTTATCCGTGAAGAAAAAACATACCAGATACCTTCGGTTATTCAATCCAGCACCAAAGAAGGTATGCAGACAAGAGACCAATCTTTGTATAACCTGGTTATGAACAACCTAATAGAGCGCACCATAGCAGAAGAATTTGCCGAAAACCCAAAACAATTTGCTTCTGGAGCTGGTTTTTAAAAATGAAGGAAATAGCTTGATTCAAGGTGAACTTTCCCATGTTCCTTTAATAGAGGAGCAGATCCAAGGGTTTAACCCTACGAAAGCAAAAGCAAGCCATGCATTTGGCTTGCTTAAGGCTTCGCGGGGTATGAGCCTTATCGAGGTTTTGGTAATTGCTCTTGTATTAGTGGTTATGATTACAACCATCTATATTGGAGCTGTATATGCTGAAAAACAAACCAGGCATAATTACCGGCACAGGGTGGCAACATTCCTGGCTTCAGGTGAAATTGAAAAACAGTATGTGATGTATCTTAAGAAAAACACATTGCAGCCCTTCACCGGGCAAGAAGTGCTAATTGATAATACTATAGATTTTCCGTTGTATGGTGCTTTAACCCTTACTACGCGCAGATATGTGGAATTTTCGCTTACCAAACAGTATCCTTATACAAAGGTTA
>JAQVMI010000403.1 GCA_028703735.1 Candidatus Cloacimonadota bacterium
GAGCACCGAATACCCCTGCTCCTCAAAAAAGGAATCAGCCAGCTTGCTGACTTTATGAAGCTTAGACTGGACATCTTCCTTGTTTATGTTAACAAAAATGTTAGAACCACCAGCATTGGTATCTTCAGCATCATCATCGGCGAAGAGATGAATCAGCAGATCATCATTTTCATTCGAATTCTGGTCAATTCTGACTTTGACCTTGCTCCGGAACGACATCTTCTTCTCTTCTTCTACCAGCGTCTTGAATAATGTTTGCGTGACGCAGTCTTCAAATTCGATGGTCTTGATTTTACTGGGACGGTAATTTAACAAACGGTTGCGTGCTGTTAAATCCAGTAATCTCTTCCGAGCCGCCTCAATCTCTTGAATCATGAACTTTCTTTGTTTGATTAACACTCTAACCTCTTACAAGATTATTGGATTTTGGATTCGCTAATTTTCCCGGCAGGGTTTCACATGCTTCCACCAGAAAAAATTCCAGCCACGATAATGATAGCTTATGATACACTTTCAATTACTCCGTTGTTTTATCATTCTCTTGGTAATTAGCCAAGCCATTTGTTACTAATGTCAACTTTTCTAATGGTGCTCTACAAAAAAGAGTCTTGGAATGATTTCTTGTAGTGTGTTATATGCAGCTTAGCTTTTAGATCACGTTAAATGGCTTTTAGGTTTGCTCCGCAAGCTTTGACCCATTTATCAATCTCGTTTATCTTGAATTTCCATAGACGCTCCTTCTTGTGGGTTGGTTTATCGCGAAATTTTATCCACCTATTCACCGTATCATCGTTCACCCCGAGGTTAGCACATATCTCCTTGATGGACAGCGACCTGTCCTGCAGATGATCCATTGTCTCTCCTTAAGAGCTATATTGGCAATAGATTAAGCAACTCCAAAGAGCACCAAACCTATACCTATTTTATCTGATTTCATACATTGCAAAACCCTTGCTTATTGTCAATTGTTAAATTACAATCATCTACGCAGACACCTGCATAGAGTTGGTTATGAATCTATTGATATGGGATTGCTATTGACAAATTAGGGGTGGATCAGTTATTTGCGGATGTATCATATCAAAAGAAATTAGGAAGATTTAATGCATCAGTACGACAAGGTTCTCAGCTACATTGATTACTTCTCTACTGCGGGAGAAGAGATAGGAACCTGGGCTAGTAACGATTTATATAATAGTAAATGGAGACACAAATAATGAATCCAATCTATGAAGTCACACATGAAGATATCGAGAAATTGAAGGATATCAATTTAAGCACTTTGATGTTCAAACTGATGTATTTAGAGGCTGCAGCAAACAACATTGAGAAGGCAAGTGTTACCGGTTCCTTAAACATAACAGTAGGAGATGGTGGAGAAGATACAGGGGTAACTTGGGAAGGGTCTGTAGAAAGAACAAACTGGTTCCCATCAAGAAACTGCTTGTTACAGAATAAGGCAACGAGTTTTGGACCGGAAGCATGCTATAACGAGTTGTTTCAAGATAAAGATATGAAAATTCTTAAGCCAATGCTTGTGGACATAGGTCATAATGGCAAACACTATATCATTTTTAACAATAAAGCCCTAAATGCCAGGATGATTAGGGATAGAAAGAAAAAGATGTTATCAGGATTTCACGAAGCCGGCAAGAGCGACGTAACTAATGATAACATAACCTTTTATGGTTCAGATCAAATAGCTGAATGGACTAATGAACACTATGCAGCCATAGTGTATGTAAGGGATATACTCGGGCAGAGTATTGGAAGTAATTTTCAACTGTGGGATAGATGGTCTGGATATACAGATTATCAGTTGACCTATGTTGAGGATGATGAGAGATCGTCAATTATAGAGTCCATAAGAAAAATAATAATGGAGCCTAAAAACTATGTTAGGCTCATTGGATTATCTGGTCTAGGGAAATCAAGATTAGTGCTCGAAACGTTTAGCCCTCCTAAGAATGATTCGGCAAATATTGGTCAGTCCATGCTAAACAACATGGTAGTTTATATAGACTGTCAGCATGCTCATAAAAATGTGATTATCAGCGACATATGTCAGTTAATAAACCATGGAAAAAGCGGAATTGTGGTTTTTGACAATTGTCGTCCAGATCTCCATGATGGATTGGTACGAGAGATAACGCATATAGACTCAAAGCTGAGTATGATTTCTATAGATAATGATCCTTCCGAAAAATATGATAAACTCATCCTATTGAAAAAGCTACCAGATCAAGTAATTGAACAAATCGTTGTAGCTGCATTTCCAAACCTAACAAACAATCAGACAGTTATCAGAAAGATTGTTGATCTATCCGGAGGATTTCCTAAGATAGCCTCTTTATTGGCCAATTCGTATCTCGAAAAGGAACCCAATGTCGGTTCAATAACACAAAAAAGTCTCGTTGAAAGAATGATTGGTTGTTTACTAGATATAACTAAGGATGAATGCAAAACTCTTTGTTCATTGTCCGTATTTGATCACATTGGTTTTCAAAACGAGCTTGAATGGCAGCTGAAATACGTAGCTGATGAAATCGCTGGAGTGGATGTTTCTACTGTTTTTAGCTACGTACAGAGATTTAACGACAGAAAGATTATAGATTTTCGTCACAAGTACTTACAAGTTGTTCCTAAGCCACTAGCTATAAGATTGGCTGAAGAATGGTGGAAAGTTTGTTTACAATCAAAGGCTCAGAAGATTTTCACGGATGATAACCTGCCTGTTGACATGCTACAGAGCTTATGTAAGCAGTTTAGGCATTTAGATTATGTACCACAAGCAAGGGAAATAGCTGGAAAGCTTTGTGAAGAACATGCCCCTTTTGGCAAAGCGGAAGTCCTTTATTCAGAGAGGGGTTCGATGGTCTTCCGCTACCTTGTGGAAGTGAACCCTCAAACAACTGCTGATGCCAT
>JAQVMI010000404.1 GCA_028703735.1 Candidatus Cloacimonadota bacterium
GGGATGTGCTGAATTTGGCAGATTATCTGGAGGAGCTGGTGGTACGGCGTGAGCTGAGTATGAACTTCTGTAGCTATAATGACGATTATGATAGCTTTTCCGGCCTTCCTTCCTGGGCAAAAGCCAGCCTGATGAATCATCTTGGCGATCCCCGGGACTATAGCTATGGCATTGAAGTATATCAGAGTGCCGAAACTCACGATCCATATTGGAATGCGGCACAGCAAGAACTGATGTCAACGGGGATGATGCATAATTATATGCGTATGTATTGGGGCAAGAAAGTGCTGGAATGGAGTGAACATCCCGAAGCAGCTTTTGAAATGCTTTTACACTTGAATAATCTGTATGCCACTGATGGCCGGGATGCCAATTCTTACGCGGGGGTAGCTTGGTGTTTCGGCAAGCATGATCGTCCCTGGCAGGAAAGAAAGATTTTTGGCATGATCAGGTATATGACTGCCGCAGGACTAGAGAGGAAATACGACATGCAAGCCTATGTAAGCAAAGGGGCAAGGAGAAAACTATGAAAAGAACGATCTATGTGTTTGGGATGCTCATAATGCTGAGCTTGGGTTTGGCAGCTCAGGAATCTGAGGAATTACAGAAGATCGTGATTGGAGGCGACTATAACTATCCGCCCTACGAGTTTGTCAACGCTCAAGGAGAGCCTGATGGCTATAATGTGGAGCTAAGCAGAGCTATCTGCCGGGACTTGGGGTTGGAGCCTGAGTTCAAGCTCGCTAAATGGTCCTTAGTGCGGTCTTGGTTGGAACAGGGCACCATAGATATTGTACAAGGGATGGCGTTTTTATCAGAACGTGCCCAGGATCATTACTTTTCCCAAGCTCATACGATTACTTGGAGAGGGATATTTGTAGCTGATGGCTCGCCAATTACGAGTCTTACAAGTGGACAGAATGTATCCGTGGTAGTACAAAAGGATGATGTAGCGGTGGATTACTTGGAAAACATCGGGTTTGACGGCAGCATATCTGAAGTACCTACTCAGGAAGAAGCACTAAAATTGCTGAATGATGGTTTGTTTGATGCTTGCATTGCTAACTATATGATGAGTTTATACATCATCCATCGGGATGGCTTGCGCAATATTAAAAGCCTGCCACAGCGCATTGATCAAAAAGACTACTGTTATGCTGCCAGGAACCAGGAATTGATCCACCGGGTTAACGCTGCTTTAGTAAATATCAGCAACAGTGGCGAGTTGAATGCTCTGCAGGAAAAATGGTTTAGCGGTTTTAATACAGATAGTTATAGCATACAATCACATCCAGCGCTTGCTTGGCGAATAGTTTTCGCTATGGCTATCCTGCTCCTGGTTGGCTGTATCTTATTGGCCATCAAACTGCGCAAGATCAAGCTCCAGAATAAGGCTCTGGAGCGGGCTGATCTGCAACTAAAGGAATTGGAACTGGAGCTGGACAGCAACCATGCGTCTTTTGTTCAGGGCCCCGTAGTGCTTTACAAGATGGATTATGCTGCAAACAAGCTATTGATGATTACAGATAATGTGAAAAACTGGGGCTTTTCTCCCCAGCAGATGCTGGAGTTTGAGGATAGATATTCTCAGATTATTTATTCGGAGGATCTGACCCGGGTACAAGACTTTGTGGAAAACACTCAGGTCGATGAGGCACAATTTATCCAATACCGGATCGTAACTCGTAGCGGGGAGATCAGGTGGGTGCTGGATTACAACAGGATGATCCAGGATAAATATGACGGCAAACGTTATGTTTACGGTTATGTGATTGATGTAACCGAGCATAAGCATATGGAATCTCAGTTGCTGGAAGCCAAGGAAAAAGCTGAGGCAGCCAGTATTGCCAAAAGCCATTTTTTGGCGAACATGAGCCATGAAATCCGAACTCCTCTAAATGGAATCAACGGTTTCTTGCAGGTATTGATGCAAATGCAATCTACCCCAGATCAGCGAGAGATTTACGAACTAATGTATTCTTCTTCGCGAAATCTGATGAAAATCATCAACGATGTTCTGGATTTTTCCAAGATCGAGGCTGGGAAGATGGAGCTTATTCCCAGTGAGTTCAATCCCGCTTATCTGGTAGAAGATCTGGTAAAGCAATTTAGCTTTCAGAATCCTAAACAGGATTTGCAGATTGTGGGCAATGTGAGTCCTAGTCTTCCCAGTGTGTTGAAAGGAGATCAGCTGAGATTGAAACAAATCCTGATCAATTTGATGCAAAATGCCTTGAAGTTTACAGATCGTGGGATCATCGAGCTGGGAGCGGAGATCTATACGATATCCGAAACCGATGTTCGCATCCTATTCAAAGTATCTGACACCGGAATCGGGATAGATCCTGTGAAGCAACAAGATATCTTTGACAATTACACCCAGGCGGAAAGCACCGTGAGCGTAAGATATGGGGGCACAGGTCTTGGCTTGGCCATAGTAAAGAAGCTGGTGGAAATGATGCAAGGTTTCATCTGGTTGGAAAGTGAACCGGGTAAAGGCAGCTGTTTCTTCTTCATTCTTCCGTTTAAGATTTACACTGAAACGCTGGATAAGGCTCCTCTGGAAAAAATGCCAGATACGAAGGAACATCCGAAACTAAAAGGCAGAGTGCTACTGGTAGAGGATGAACCGATAAATCAGAAAGTATCCCAGCGCCAGCTGGAACTTTGGGGTCTGCAGGCGGAGATTGCCAATACCGGTCAGGAAGCGGTGGATAAGCATCAAACTATACTGTATGATCTTATCTTGATGGATATCCAACTGCCTGTGATGGATGGCTTAAGCGCCACACAGCAGATCCGGGATATGGAAAAAGTACTCATCAGGCATACTCCGATAGTGGCTTATACTGCTGCTGCTCTGATGGGTGATAGGGAGCGCTTCCTGCATGCGGGGATGGATG
>JAQVMI010000405.1 GCA_028703735.1 Candidatus Cloacimonadota bacterium
TATTAATTTCCTGCTGGGGCTACTGGTGCAGGAGTTGAAGCTGGGGCTGGAGCTGGTGCTTTAGCTGGAGCTGCTTGTTCGGTATCGTTAATTTTCTTTTGACGTTCCTGAACGTTAGAATTACCACCGGACTTAATATCTTTTACCAGAAAAGCCAGCAGTAAGCAGGAAGCTACAAATATCAGAGCTAAAATCTGAGTCCACTTCTTTAAAAACTGAGAAGCTCCGCTTCCACCAAAAACATTCATAGCAGCACCACCAAGATTGGCATCCAAGCCACCTTTGGAGGTCTGTGAGAGAATCACCAGCACTAATGCAGCGCATATTATTGCATGCACCACTAAAGCTATCGTGTATAAAACCATTTTGTTTATCCTTTAAAACGCTAATTAAGCAAACATAGATGGAACTAAAAAAATAACCTGCTTATTCTGTCAATCAAAAAGTTTGGATGATAGGCTCAATAGCATAGCCAGCAGCATTAAACCTGCTCCCGCAAGCATCTTCAAACTAAGAGCTTCACCCAAAATAAGCCATCCACCAAACAAGGCAAAAACACCTTCTAAGCACAATATCACAGCAGCTTTGGCGGGAATTGCATTTCTTTGGGCTTTTATTTGTAGCGAATATGCAATGCCTACACTAAGTATCCCCCCATAAAGAATTGGTAACCCTGCTTTTAATACACTGCTGCCAAAATCGGCAGAAAACAAGCTGATGGATTTGGAAAACAGAGAAACAATTACTGCTCCAATGGCACTTAATATTGCACATATAGAAAATTGAGCAAACGCCAGAAAACCTGTGTCACTTTTATGGCTATATATATCCACCAATTGAACATGCCAAGCCCAAAATACAGCACTTATCAAAACCAGCAGGTTACCATAGGACATTTGAATGTTTTTGGGATTATTGATTAGTAGCATACCACAAACAGCAAGAAGTATTGCTATAATAGTAAGTGGCTTTGGTTTGTGTCCCCTAAACAAACCAAAGACAGGAACCATAACCACATATAAACCCGTTATAAAACCGGCAGAGCCAGCAGTAGTATATAGCACCCCTATCTGCTGCAGTGATGCTGCCACAAATAGAACAATTCCCAAAAGCCAGGGAAAGGATTGCTTTGCATGGCTTTTTCGTGCAGCAATTAGCCAGATAAACAGCGCACCAAGAGTGAAGCGAATAGCATTATAGCTCATGGGATCCAGGTTTTGCATACCCAGACGCTGTGCTACAAAAGCAAACCCCCAAATAGCAGCAGTAATTAATAGTAAGAAATTAGCCAGAATTAATCCCGCTGCTTCTTTCTTGCTCTGCGACTGAAGGTAAGGCTACCAAATCCCCCCACTACTGCCAGGTAATAGCCAAGATCGTAGAAAAAACCACTGTTATTCACTTCGTAAATGGACGATTGAGGCACAAAGAAAGAATAAATAAGCGAAAACGGAGCAATCCATCCATGCCAAATACCCCACAAAAAACCTGCTGGACGATCCGGACGATGATCGTTCATCCCGGGGGCACATGCGCTAAGCAGCAATAACAACAATACCAGGGTTAACAAAATTCTGTACATCATTAATCTCCCAATCCAATTCTTGCTTTCAATAATTCTGCATCGCTATTGGACGTCAAGCAGAAAGTGTTTAATCACAGTCGCTCCGACTGTAACAAGGCAATTGTAAGTCTGGAGTCATATCTACTGAAACAATCTAAAACAATATAGCTTTCTCATTTAGCAGATAGGACTTCAGCGGCACTATAAACTCGTAATCACAGTCGCTCCGACTGTAACAAGGCTATCACACGAGGCGTGTGATATTACAATTCAGGACTCCAGACTTGCATGATGAATATCAGAACATAAGCAAAAAGAAAGCCTGGTGATTAGCCAGGCTTTCTATACGGATTCGTTTAATTATTTAATAACCTGAGGATTGGCTAATCAACTGATTAACCCTGTTTAAACGATTGTTAATATCTGTAACAGCCTCAGCTTCCGTGGCACGGGATTTGGCTTGGGTTAATTGCTCGGCAGCTTTGCGGAAATGTGCATTTGCCGCATTGCGAGCATTATCCCTATCTCTTTTTAGATTATTGGCTTGTTTACCCACAGCTTTTGCAGCTTTTTGTTCAAGATCGGCAAAACGGTTATACTCTGTAGTACCCTTGTTTTGGCTTACTGTTCCAAGGTAAACATAGGGTAAATACAAAGTGGGATCTTTTTGGGAAGCAATGGCTGCATTGGTTTCCACATCGTTATACTTGTTTTGTCCAAGATAAATAGTGGCAAGATTAAGGTATGCCAGTGCATTATCAGGCTGTACTCTTTTGAGTTCGTTCATGGTATTAACAGCCTTTAAATTAATCTCTGACACAATCTTGGGATCCGTAGCTTCAGATGCCTGGATGCGATACAAACCAACTACACTAAGGTAAGGCTGAACATTTTGAGGATTGTTTTTAATTAACAGCTCGTATTTCGCAATAGCTTCGTCCAAACGATTGGTGCGTTGATAAGCTCCGGCAAGACGTCTGGAAATAAGATCATTTTCTGGAAAACGATCAAAGGCATACTCCAGATAAGGGATCGATTCTGAATAGCGTCCTTCATCGTAAAGTAGCAATGCCAAACGGGTATGAGCAATGGCATAATCCGGTTCAAGTTTAATGGCTTCCTTTAATGCTGCTTCTGCTTTGGGAATATTGTTTTGTTCCACATAAAGATTACCAATGGCAAGCCACCGTTCTTCATCTTCGTTTATAGCAGCCAATTTCTCCATCACTTCCAGGCGTTTCAGGGGTTGATTTGTTGCTTCGTAAATCTCCATAAGCTTTTGAAGAGATTGCAAATGGTTTGGATCTTTCACAAGGGATTTGTTTAG
>JAQVMI010000406.1 GCA_028703735.1 Candidatus Cloacimonadota bacterium
GCGAATTAAATACCATACGATCAGGGTTGTAATGATACCGGCAAATATGTATATCCCCAAAGAGCTTTTGCTTTTGCGTTTTATTTTTCTCTTAACTTTATTTGTTCTTTGTTTAGGCATTAATTATCTCTCTTGTGGTTATCTGGAATTATGCGCAGTTTTATGGGATGCAATAGATTTGATAAATAGGACAATGCTGTGATTATGGGATAAAAACAGAGATTGGACAAAACAAACACCGCAATAAGGATTAGCACATTTACCGCAATATCGCTGCTGTGATAAAAGGGGACTAACCGAAAACGGAATCCAGTACCCAATAACGATGAAAGCATAGTTAGCAAAGGAAATACGATATATACTAACATCAGTTGGAACAACCTCGCAGACGAAAAAACAATTGCCAATAATAGAACTGTGTAGCGGAATAACTGCATCTTGTGATATCTTATCCAGGATTTTAATGCCTTTACTGCACGCTTACTTCCATAATTCCTATCATAAAAAGGCTTTAGCCATACATGCATGATGTAATAGTGCATGATGATTAAGGAAGTATAAAGTTTAAAAAGCAGATACATCATGGTTTTAATAGTGCCCTTTATACCATAGAAATAGCTAAGAAAACTTGATATAGCATAGATGATCAAAGCTATTAGCAATAGTGCCAAAACGCTAATGTTCAAATCTATGATAGTGTCCGTTAGTTCTTCGGAAGTTCCTTGATGCAGCAAGCTTAGTTTAACTATCATAAAAGCAGTGAAGGCTAATACTATTAAGAAAGCCAGAAGGGGAAAATAGTGGATGCGAAGACTAAGTAAACTTGTTACAGACGACAAAATGCTGCTACTTTCTATCCAGTAAAATAGCGTTACAGGTGCCATAAACACCTGAATTCCGTTGTAATCTCCACAAAGCACTTTGGCTATTGAGACGGGTTTTATCTTCACTTTATTTATTCTATCTCCATGCATTAATCAAGCTGGAAAAACTGGCATATCTTGTCAATACAATACTCGCTGTTAAAAGCGGTGCTTCATCCCAAGATACAGGTTGCGTTTGTTAACAGGTTGTTCGGAAAACACATATAGCTTGTTGTTTAGTATATTACCCAGCTGTATATACAGAGACGAACTCCCTTCACGATATTCTGCACCAATATTACTAATTACAGCTTCGGGTAGATTGTTTCCCAAATGGTCTTTGGTGAAGTAACTCTGCACAATGTCTAAGTTAAACAGGAAATTCTTGTAAGAGTGCAATATACGTGTATCAAAAGAGATTGCCGGCAGATATGCCGCTCTGGTATAGGAATACTTTGGTAAGTAAGCAAGCTGGAGTTTTGCACCCTGATGCAAGGATAAATCACCAGCCCGGAAAAGTGCATCTACAGAGCACACATTGGAGGCAAGATCAGTATAGTGCAGGGCAGCAATCCCATAGTTAGAACCAGAAACAAGCTGAGGGCCATGCAGCGAGTAATGAACTGTGTTCTGTATATTAAGCCTGGACAAGGTGAAATCATCAGAGCGGGGATGAATGAATTCAAGCCCTGTTTTGAAGTTCAGCGGTATCAATTTCAGCTTGTGTTTATCGGTAAATTCTACCCAAGGGGTTTTCTCTTTTAGCTCCAGGAAAGAGTTTTTCTCTATATTAGGATCGTTAATCACATACAAAACTCCTCCACTGGTTAGAGGGTGACGGATTAGAAAGCCCAGGGTGGGGATAAAGAAATCAGAATCTATCAGCAAGTTTGGGCGAAGGTGATTGATGCCCAGAGTTTCAGAATTTATGAGCGGAGCTATTTGCACACCTAATTCACCGGTTTGGAAAAGGAACTTCGTTTTTAAATCTAACCAACCGCTATCAATAAAACCCGATATCTGTGAATTAAAATAGTCTCGTAAATATGGCTGCTTTTTTTTATTCACTTGGTTTATGTGATTATACTCAGCCATAAAGCTAAGCTGCCTAAATTCGGTAACTCCCATAGTTGTTTTGGCTTTATGATGAGCTAAAGAAGTATGTAGAATAGCGGCAGAAAAACTATCAGCGCTTGCCTTTGCATAATCTGCCATAAAGGACAGGGGGATGTCCTTAGTTACATCCATTCCCATATACAGGTTTCCATTTATATACAGAAGATCAGAATTGGGAGAGCGCATTTCATTGCTATTGGTTATGCTATGCAGCGCAAAATCACGCGGATAGTAGCTTATATAGCTGTTAACACCAAAGCTGCTATTTGCTTCAAGCTGAATATATCCACGCTGTTTCATTGTTTTCCTGGGGGTGAAATCTTGCATGTTCATGGGACCCTTGGGGATAAAAGCAGGCAAGCTGTCACCCACTGCATTCAGCGGAGAGAACAGTAAAGCTCTTTTATAAAGGAAGGCTTTAACCTCCGATTCACCACTAATGTTTATATCCGGTAAACTTTGTGTTTGTGAAAACAGAAATCCCCAAAGGATGCTACATAAGATGCTTAGTGAAATGCGTTTCATCTATCTCTCCAAAAGCTGATTAAGTTCAAGGCGTTGTTGCTGATTAAGATCAACGGCATAATTTGTTAAGTGCATTGATGCTTCTGTAAGCTGTGAGGTTTGTATCATGGACTTAATTATATGATATGCTGCTGCTCTTCTGATATCGGGAAACTCTGGAAATAGTGAGTAAACACGCTTTAAAGTTCCTATTGCAGAGGGATAATCTTCCAGTTTAAAATCTATCATCCCCATGGTTAAAAAGGCTTTTGCATGATGATGAACCGCTAAGCTTTGGTTCAATATTGTCTCTGCCCATTGCAGTGCTTCATCATATAACGCCATGTAATAAAGATAGTTTAAACGGATTATGCTTGCTTGAGGGTAATCTGCCTTATAGCTA
>JAQVMI010000407.1 GCA_028703735.1 Candidatus Cloacimonadota bacterium
CCAAAACCTCATTCCAGATTTCAGGTAGAGATACTCAGGCAGTCCAAACAGATGTATCCGAGATAAATACAATGTTTAAGGATAGATACAACAATTTTGTAAAACTAACTGCAAAAGAGGATTTCCTAAAAATACAGATCAATACACTAAATAAAGAACAGAAGAAGCTTTCGAAAAAGCTAAAACATCAGGAAGCAGATTTGTCTCAAGCAGAAAAGGCTGATCTATGGCTTGCTTATGCTGAAGGCTTAAAACCTAACCTGCCAAAGATAAAAACAGGGCAGTTGCATTTCACTACTGTAAACTATTTTGATCCCGATTTACAAGATATTTGCATCCCTTTATTGCCTGAAAAGAGCTCCCTGGAAAACATGCAAATATACATGAAGAAATACCATAAGGCAAAAAAAGGGCTGTCTGTTATCACCGAAAACCTTAAGAAGACTGTAGGTGAAATAGAGAACACGCAGCAGTTAATACACAGATTACAAAGTGGAGAGATTATTGACCTAAATCTTGGTAAACAAGCAGAAGCAAAACAAATAATCCAAAAAGCCAGCCTAAGTGACAAGCTGATGAATCTTAAAATTGGAGAAGATTGGCAAATTGTGATTGGACGCAAGGCTAAAGAGAACGATTTTATCACCACAGAATTAGCTCGTCCACACGATTGGTGGTTTCACAGCAGGATATATCATGGAGCTCATGTATTGCTGCGGTGTTTTAAAAAGCAGGAAGCAACTCCAGAGCTGATTAAACACTGTTGTAACCTTGCTGCATGGTATTCGCAAGCTAAGTTTTCCCAAAATGTGCCAGTGGATTACACCCAGATCAGATTTGTGCGTAAACCGCGGAAAAGCCCCGCAGGATATGTAATATACAGCAATCATCACACGTTTTATGCCACCCCAATGGATATTCGGGCACTAAGAGAATTACTGGGATTATGAAGAAAACCAAGACCCTGGGGATACTTGCCAAACAGATTAACTATAGCGATAGTAGCCTGGTTCTAACCTTTTTTACCCGCGAATATGGTGTAATTGGAGTGCTTGCAAAGGGGCAACGAAAAAACACCGAAAAAGAACAGCTTGTTAATCTTTGTGAGTATGATCTTGTGCTATATGAACCAAGGGAAAGTGGATTATGGCTAATGGGGGAATATTCCCTAACCAGGGATTTTGGCTTGTATGCCCATCCAGACACATGGTCTGCAGCAGAGTGTGGTATGGAACTAACCAGTCAGTTGTTTATAAGCCCCGAAGAACATAAGGTTATATATTCCCTTTTGCTTAGCTATTTAGATTATCTTACCAAAGTAAAGAAAAACGCCATCCTGATTTACTGGAGGTATTTCCTAAGGATAATTCGCCATAGTGGAATTGGAAGTCCGTTTGATAATTGCTGTTACTGCCATGAGGCTAATTCTACTTTGGTTGCTTTGGAACAAGCAAATACCGGCTTGGTTTGCAGCAAATGTTTCCTGGAGGCAGGCTATAGCTCTGCTAAAAAGCTTTCGGATAAATCTGCTTTAGTTATTGCCCTTTTACCCAGGATAGGTTTTGAACTGGACACTTTAACGCTTGGGAAACAGGAAGTGATAGAAATAAACCAGATCTTAGAGAATTACTGGAGCAACCACCATAAGCAAACGCTCAAGCTGAAAAGCCTGAGCGTTTTAATCCAATTTTACCAATAAATACGGCTCTCTTTATAACGAGTGGATCCTTTTGTCATTCCTGCGAAGGCAGGAATCCAGTTCAGATTAAGCCTTTTCAGAGGATGTAATATATTATCTTGAAAGACAATGTGTTATCTTTCACTCCTCTATAGCTGTTAAAATGGATTCCGGATCAAGTCCGGAATGACAAGCGAAAATTGATATCTACTCACTCATTATGAAAGAGAGCCATAAATACGCAGCCTACTAAGAAGCAAGGCTACCATAGTATAATAGCTGAGGTATTTCTCGAAGTAGATTAAAAGGGTTCGAACTGGTTTATTTGCCAATAGTATTGCTCTGCTTCCTTTTGGACAAGAAGCAGATCGTCATAATGTTTTCCTTCCCAGCGAATCATAAGTTCGTAGAAGGATTTTAAGGTTAGGTTTTCTGCTTCTTCCATGCTTTTACGGTAGTGTTCAATGGCGTCTTTTTCGAGTAGCAAGGCTGTGGATATAGCAGAGAATAGTAGTTGATCTTCGGCTATTCGCTTCAAGAAAGTATCGGAGATCATGGGATTTTCGTTAAAAGACACACGAATGCTCTTAGCTAAATCACTGGGCTGAACATCACTTGAAATTTCCTGATAGTATTGCAATAGATAGTTGTAATGAAGCCTTTCTTCCTCTTTTCGGGAAGAAAAGAATTGCTTAACTTCTGCATCAGCAGCGTGATCTGCTGCATTGCCATATAGTGTTACACTATCCATCTCGCCTTGCATTGCTTTTTTTAGCGATGCAAGCAATTGTTCTTTAAGTGCCATATAATCCTCTCTTACAAATTTAATAGCTAATGCGGATATAATAATCTAACTTTATAGCTTGTCACATTTTATTTTGCACAGACAGGTCATTTAGGCGAAAAAACAAGTTATTTACCCCTTTATCGTTTAACATTACTTACACTTGTTTCTTGTTCTATCGTTGTTAACAGGTAAGATGAAGCGTTATGGCAATACGCATGCAATACGACTGGCATTGGTAGTTCATTAATGCCATTAAAAACACATCATTCATCGTGTTCTGATGTTGTAGTCCCAATTAATGCAATAGGGTCGGCGATCTTAAATAAAAGTGTTGCATATTAACCTGTCCTTAATAAACTTACAATCACATAAACAATCCAAGTTGTTAGGAGAGAAATATGCAACAGAGACAGACAA
>JAQVMI010000408.1 GCA_028703735.1 Candidatus Cloacimonadota bacterium
GCAGATTTTCTTTGCCACAGATGGCAGGGTTTACCGGCAAAGCTATATCCTATCTGTAATTGGAGAAGCCCTTAGCAAGCGCACCCTTAATATCACCATTCCGGAATCGCTGGCAAGCCTGGTGTTTTATTTGGGGGATAAATATGCAAAACTATCGGGAAAGCAGGTGCTTTTGAACCGAGATAAGGGCAAGGAAATAATGGCAGAAAGTTGGTTGGCAGATGCGGCTAAGGCAGCAGAAATTCTGCACTGGAATCCCGAAGACAAATTACCACAATACATAAAAGAGACAGCAGAATGTTACCGCGAACTTGGCTGGTTATAGTAATTCTGCTGCTCTGTAATAGCATTTATGCACAGGCAGATAGCCTTGGGTTTGCAGCCTTTGGCGATTCCTTGGCTACTGCGGATAGCATTGGCTACTGGGCAGAAAACGATTCTTTGGCTGCAACTGAGATAAAGGTTACTAAAGCGGAAGTAGAGCTGTGGCTGGATGAACTGGAAGCGAATAATTCCGTATCTGTGCTTGATCATGCAGCCTTGCAGAGAGATTTTGGAGATATTTATAATAACGGCTATTTCTTTATTGGGCGTCCCAATGTTGCCATGCCTTATTTGTATGGTTTCGAGCAGCTTGCGGGTGTGTTCTCTGCTTCGCTGTATCATGGCTACTATTATTCTTTGTATCCCTCTGTAACTGCCGGAGCGAATATTGACTATGTGGAAACAGAATATCCCTTTACTCCCGCGCTTTCTTGCATTCAAGCAGGTTTGGGAGATTATGAGCATCGTTTTGCCAAAATTAGCCTTTGGAAAAATAATCTGCTTAGTTTCAAGGGGGTTACGTATAAGGGTAATCTGTTGGTGCAAAATGGCTACTGGACAGATATAATTTCTGCCGAGACCTCGCAAAAGCATTATCTATCGTATAGGGGAGAGCAGCTTACGGTGGAGGCAGAATATGCCTTTTGGGCAAAAGATGTAGCGATGTCGGAATTGCTGCCGGTTTACTGGATTAATAATAATTACAGCATCTCGCATCAGCTAAAGCATTATTACCTGGGGCTAAAAAGCAAATTTGGCGCAGTAAGTGTAATCCATTTAAAAGAAAGTGCTTCGGCTTCGCAATTTGCTGCGGATATAAGCGGTGAAGCTACGAAGATAATGCTTTCCACTGGTATGAACCTTGGGATAATGCAGTATAACGCCTTTTACGAGCATGTGATATCGGAGAGTGATTTTGATTTTCCGGCAGCGTTTGCAGCGGAAAGCTATCAGAATAAAATTGGTTTGGCTGTGGCTGGAGCTGTGCCAATTGACTATACCTTTAAGGCAGATTTGTTAGATTGGGAAAGAGGGAGAATCTTTGCCGATTTAAGTAAAGGAGTGAAGTCTATCAGAATTGGGGCTTATGCAAATCTTTTAGCGGGTGAAAATGCCTTTGTGGATAGCGTGGTAAGCATTTACAACCCCGCAGAGCTGTTTCCGCATTTAGATGTGGATACACGGCGCGAAGCTGCCGCTTATCTTAGCTACGATTGGTGGGGAAGCACTGCCTTGCTTGCTGCCGGCAGTAAAGCAATTAAGCAAGATAGCCCGATAGCATTGCTGCAAGCAGAAAACGAGCAGATATTTGTGAAGCTTGCCCTTGCCATAAAGCATAAATACAAAAGTTGGGAATTGCAGGCTAACCCTGCATGGACATGGGCAAAGGCAAATTCCGGAATGGTGGAAAGCCCGGAGTTTCGCTTCCAGAGTGTGCAAAATCTGTCTTACCATCTGCCTTGGAATAATTCCTTGGTGGCAGGTTTTTCGGTGAATGGGCATTCGGGATACTATGCAGCTAATGCTTTGATGCCGTATCTTATCGAGGCTTCCACGATTTTGGATGCCTGGGGCGGATTTGACATAGACCATTATTTTCAGTTCCGTGCCGGGGTAAAGAATGTGTTTTCCAGTGCGATTTATTCTGCTTATCCGGTTCCGCTATCCACTTATGCAGAATTGAAATGGTATTATCTGAATTAAGTATCTGCCTGCGTATTAGTTTCCAATAATCAATCTATTGTCTAAAAATCTGGAACGCCGAATTCATTCGGCTGGATTACCAGATTTATCTGGTTCGTAAAGAAGATATCAATCCCAATAAATGATGTTTTATGCTTCAAAACTGGATAAATCCAGTCTTCCAACTGGCTAAAGCCAGCGTTCCAAGTTAGGTGCTATGGTCTTTTCTGTGTCCGGCTCCTGCTTGAATTAAGGAATCATTAAGGACTAATTATGGATGAAGTCCTTAATGATTCCGTATTTATTCCGTGTTAGCAGCAAGGAGGATTGTTGTTAGGGCAGCATTCTCCATTGCCAATTGCCCAAAGCGGTGCCGGGAATATTCATGCGGGCAGAATCATCCAAACCAAGCAGATCCTGGAAGGGGATAATAACTGTATTACAGCCGGATTTCAGGGCAATATGCCTCATGATGCAGGAAATATTCTCAGCATTGGGCGAGCCATGACAATCGTATAGTTTATTCTGCCGGTAATAGTCGTTTAGATTTCGCCTGCTTGCAGAATCTATGGGAAGTGCTTCAAACCATCCGCGCAGGGTGGAATTATCATGTGTGCCGGTGTACAGCCATCTGTCAGCAGGGTATTCATGAACTTTTGGGATACTATCTTCAAAACAGAATTGCAGAACTATCATACCGGGAAAACCGAAGGAATCCCTTATTTCACACACGTCGTTATTTAGAATTCCCAGGTCTTCGGCAATGAAGCGTTCATTACCAAAGCGTTCTACCAGTCTGGAAAAAAACTGCCGTGGAAGGGCTGGCACCCAATGTCCTTGCTTTGCATTGGAAGGTGTTTGGCACATCCCTTGG
>JAQVMI010000409.1 GCA_028703735.1 Candidatus Cloacimonadota bacterium
CTCTGGGTTGATTGCTTCAATTGGGTTCATGTAGATTCCTTAAATTTTGGCTCTCTTGCATCTTGGAATTCATATTGTTAATAGCATAAAAAAGTTAGGGGAGGGAATAAATCCCACCCCTTTTAACATTATCTGGTTTTAGTGCAATACTGTTTTTTATCTGAAACCTTGTGAAATTGCTTCACCCAGATCGAAGATAGGTAGATAGATCACAACGATGATTCCACCCACAATAACTGCCATGATCACAATTAACAATGGCTCGATAAGAGAAGTTAAACGGTCGATAACAGAATCCACCAGCTTCTCGTAGAATTGAGCAGCCTTGCCCAATAGTTTATCCATATCTCCGGTTTCTTCTCCGGTGGAAATCATCTGGAGCAAGGTTGGGGGAAACATTCCAGTTCGCCTAAAGGCATTTGCTACACCATAACCTTCTTTAACCATAACTCTGGCTTTACGCACAGCAGCTTCTACCACGGCATTTTGGACAACATTTTCGGTTAATTCCATAGTATCCATAATTGGCACACCTGCAGCCATCAGAATGCTGAAGGTGCGGGAAAACTTGCTCATAATGGAGTTGCTAATCACAGTACCAATCACAGGTATTTTTAGCTTGAAGGCATCCATTACATATCTTCCACGATCGGTTAGATATAGCAAAAAGAGCCCAAATACCGATAGAACAAGCATCAACAGTGTTGCGAAAACATTAGCTACGATAAAATTACTTACGTTTATTGCAAGGGTTGTAGCAGCAGGTAGATCTGCATTGAAATCGGCATAAACACCTGCAAACATGGGAATAATGTAATAGAACATAACCCATACTACAAAACAGAGGAATAGCATTATGAAAACAGGGTATGCCATCGCACTGCTAACCTTCCGATGGGTGTCCTCTATCTTTTCCAGATAATCCGAAAGCTCGTCCAAAACCGTATGCAGTGTACCAGAGACTTCGCCAGCTTTAACAAGAGCCACGTAAAGTGGATTGAAAACACCGGGATGCTGTTCCATCGCCTCCGAGAGAGAAAACCCCTTGCGTATATCATCGGAAATTTTACGTAATACTTTGGCAAATTTCTTGTGCTTTTCCTCTTTTTCCAGATCGGTGATAGCTTTCTCGATGGTTAAACCCGCCGAAAACATGGTGGATAGCTGGCGTGTAAAAAACACCAAAGTTTTAAGGCTAACCCCAGTACGGATTTTGTAAATGGTTAGCATTAGTTTGTCGAATAGAGAAAGCTTACCCTTGAAGGCTCCTTCGGCAGCAGCCTTCACGCTGATGATGGTGCTCCCTTCCTTGGCAAGTTTATCCACTGCCATATCAAGGGTATCGGCTTTGATCATCCCCTCTACTCTTGCACCTTTGGCGTCTTTTACGATATAGGCAAAATTTGGCATATCTTATATCCTTTTATCTGAAAGTGAGATGCCACGACTCCGGAAACTCAATTCCAAATATGGCAACTTATTCTTTAGTAACAGTAAAACTTATTCCACCACGGTCATCTTTACAACTTCGCGGATGGTGGTAATTCCACGGATCATTTTTGCCATAGCAGCATCATGCAGGGTTCTCATGCCTGCCTTTAGCGCAGCATCACGAATCAGATCCTGGTTTCCACCAGCATAGATCAATGCACGAATTTCAGGATCCACTGTAAGAAGCTCGAATATTCCTTCCCGTCCAGAAAATCCTGTGTTATCGCAGTGGACACAACCTGCGCCCATCTTGAAATTGATTTTAGCTGCATCTTCCGGGGTTAATCCACTATCTTTGATTTCTTGAGCGGTAGGTGTGTAATCTTTTACGCAATACTTGCATATCTTACGAACCAAACGCTGAGCCATAACCAACGATAATGATGAACCTACCAGATAAGGTTTAATTCCAATATCTATCAAACGTGTAATAGTTGAAGGAGCATCATTGGCATGAAGGGTAGAAAACACCAGGTGACCTGTTAACGAAAACTTGATAGCGATATCCGCTGTTTCTTCGTCACGGATTTCACCAATAAGCACGATATCTGGATCCTGACGCAATACAGAACGCAACGCAGAACCAAAGGTAAGACCAATCTGCTCTTTGGTTTCAATTTGTGTAATCCCTTCCAAACGGTATTCCACAGGATCTTCCACCGTGATAATGTTTGTTTCGATATCTTCTATCTCTTTTAGAGCAGCATGCAAAGAAGTGGATTTACCACTACCAGTAGGACCGGAAACAATGATAATTCCGTAGGGACGGCGGATAATTTTCTTGAAGATATCCATATCAGAGGATTCAAATCCAAGCGTGGTTAGTTTAAAGCCAAACTCGCCCTTGTCCAACAAACGCATCACAACCTTTTCGCCAAGCACAGTAGGAGTAATGGACACACGGACATCCACACTTTTTAATGAAGTCTTTAAAGAAATGTGTCCATCCTGCGGTAAACGTCGTTCTGCAATATTTAGTTTACTCATCACCTTGGTGATAGAAACAACACCTGCATGCATGCCAATTGGGGGTGTCATAACTTCACGCAGAGCTCCATCCACACGATAGCGAATTCTGGAGGTTTTTACCAGAGGCTCTATATGAATATCTGTAGCACCTGCTTTTATTGCTTCATTAATGATCAGGTTCACCAGCTTAACTACCGGTGCTTCCGCATCCGCGGATGCTGCTGCAATGGTAATTTCGTTTTCATCTTCGTCCACAGCTACAAAATCAAATCCACCTACGGCATCTTCAACCTGGCTTGTGGTACGAATACTCTTGTAATATTTTTCGATGGTATCATGAAGTGTTGTATCACCAATTAGTTCTGGTTTTATGGGTTTGCCAAGCAGTTTTTTTAGGCTGTCTAAAACTGTAAG
>JAQVMI010000410.1 GCA_028703735.1 Candidatus Cloacimonadota bacterium
CGCCCATAGGAGTTTTGGGATATCTTGCGCTAATAACATCGGTAAACAGGCTTTGCATCCGCGATGCATCGGTTTCCCAACGAACTGGAGAAACCAGCACCCAGATATCTTTCTGCTTTTCTATTCTAAGGCTGTCATTGGCATCGAAAACCTCTATGGAAAAGATAGCCAGGGAATCCAGATCGAAAATGCGGGAATTTTTCTCTTCGGGTCTGGTAAAGCGCAAAACAAAATATGCAGCCACCAGAACGAATAGAATTACTAACAGAATCAGCTTATTCTTCTTCAAAGAAATCTCCCTGCAATTGCTTGCGTTGCAGAGCCATGAATCCGCCAACAGCCAACAGTAACAACGAAGGCAAGCAGATGCTAACAATCTTTATGCCTGTTTTTATCCGCTGCTCAATGCGTGCCTGATCTCCCCAAACAATCTGATTTTTATGCATGTAATAAGGTATATCCAAGATACTGCTTTGTAAATGACGGGAACGTACATTAATCATGGATTCCCGCTGAAGCAGCCAATCCACCGCATTAAGCACAATGAAATGACGATCTACAAATATGTTTTTATCGGAATCTATAAATAGCTCTCTATCGCCAAAAATAACGATCTTGCCACTATCAGTTTGCCCAACAAATCCTTGCGTGTTACTTTCCGGTTTATTTGCAAAGAAGCTGGTAAATTTCCCTTCCACTATTGCTCCCAGGGGAATGGGAGGATGATTGAACACCTCCGGATCAGGATTTTGGAACAAATCTGGATCCAGAGTATAGTCCGGTCCTTCTAAAAGCGCACTACTGGGGGAGGTTGCCAATATTGTTTGGAACTTCACATCCGGCTGTTTCACGAATGAAATACCCGAAGCCATATACATCACGATATCAGAAATATCACGGGTGATGGGATGCTGTGAACCCTTCAGCACAGGATAGATTGGGAAAGATAAGCTTGTTTCGGTACCTGCCGGACGAACATCACAAAACACATCCATGGCAATATCTGTAGCCAACCTTATTCCAAAATTTTCCAAAAATGGGAAGATGTTGGATTTCAGCTCGAAGATAGTTTTTCCATCGGTACTGATGCGATCTTGCAGCATCACAAGATTGCCACCCTTCATTACATATTGATCCAAATTGTATAGCTGTGAAACACTTAAGCTATCTATAGCACCTGTAAAAACCAGGGCTTTTGTTTGCTTTATGGGTGATTCCAGATTTGTTTCTATCAGGTTAAAATTGGCATTCATCCCTTCCATGAATACCCTGTTTGGGGTTTCTTCGAACCTGGGATCCATATAAAAACCAAGCTCTGGAAGCATGTGACGTGCCAATTTCTGGATTTTTAGGGTAAGCTGATACTCCAGCTTTGCTTCTGTTCGAGGCATAAGATTTAGCGCATCAAAGTTCCCCTGATACTCGAACACCAAACCGTAGATCACTTCCTTGTTTATTGTCTGGTCGTTTTCGTAAATGCGGAAATACATGCTTTTCAAGCCATTTTGCTGAGCTTGTGCCCGCAAATCATCCATGCCTAAACCCCGGATGAATTCGTAATGAAATTTACCTCTGCCAGCCATTTGATATTCTGCCAATAGATCTTTTACATATCTATCCAAAGAGGTCATTTCGGCAGGAAGTTCTGCACTGGCATAAATTTTTACCACCATGTTATCTTTCAATCCCCGAACTGCTTGTTTGCTAACTTTGCTTAGCGAATATGCCTTATTTCGTGATAAATCTATCCTAAATGGCAGATAGGATACCACCAGCAACAACATCAGGATTATCCCCAGCTTAATAAGCAGGCTGCTAAGAATTGAAGTGGTTTGTTTACTGTTTTTCATCTTAACGCTCCTGCATCAAATTGCGGGACTGGAGGTTAAATTCTGCCAGAAGGGTAAAGATAAGTGTTACAGCCAGAAAATAGATGATATCCCTAAGGTCTATAACTCCCTTTAGGAAGCTACTTAGATGAGAATTGAAGCTTAAGAACTGGATAGGAGCTACTAATTCCAATGGCATTAATGGCAACACATATTTTAGTACATAGAACAAAGCAGAGATAACAAGTGCCAATACAAAAGCCAACACCTGATTGCTTGGAATGCTGGAAGCGAATATTCCAATGGAAATATAGGCGGTTCCTGCAAGGATTAGCCCAAAATATCCACAAACAATTGCCCCGTAATCTATCCCTTCGCCAAAAATGGCAATAATCACCATAAACACCAGCGTTGCCGCAATTAGGGTTTTTAGCTGCATCAAACAGGCAAGCAGCTTTCCCCAAACGATGGACGATAGTTTTATGGGCAGGGTGGATAAAAGCTCCAAAGTTCCGCTTTGCCTTTCCCGTGCTATGGTTCCCATGGTTATTGCGGGAATATAAAACAAGAATATCACATGCATAATCTCGAATAGAGTTCGCAGTTCTGCTAAGCCAATTTTGAAAATCACCGAGGAAAAGAATACGCCCGTAATCACTAAAAACAGTGAGATTATAATGTAATTTGCTATGGAGCGCATCGCTATCTGATACTCTTTTTTTGCAATAATCCAGATAGCTCTCATTTTTTCTCCTTTGGATTTGTTTGGTCTAAGGGGATTTCTCCGGTTAACTCGTGGAATATTTCTTCCATGCTTTGCACATTTTGATGCATTTCCAAGATCAGCCAGCCTTTCCCACTAATGAACCGGGAAATTTCCTGCCTGATGTCATTCTGGTTACTTTGGCTAATGCTAATCTGGCAATGTCTTATATCTTTTGCCTTGGTTGTAATCTCCACTTCCGGATGATTTGCAGCGAAAGCATCGAAATTAATCTCATCACCTTCTAATTCTATTTGTAAAATTGCACTTTTCTCCATGT
>JAQVMI010000411.1 GCA_028703735.1 Candidatus Cloacimonadota bacterium
AAATGCCATATCATTCCTGTTTGGTGGCATAGTTTTGCTTATCTTCAATATCGTTGTGGGTAAGCCTGCAATTTTCACTTTTACACCGCTAAATCTGCTCTTCATGGCATATTTGGGCTTAATAATCACCGGACTTTCATACCTTCTGTACTTTGAAGGTATGAAAAAGATCACTGCCTCTAAAGCGTCCGTGTATTTTTTCTTAAAACCTGCTTTGGCTTCCTTTTTAGCTTATACAATCCTGAAAGAAACCTTAAGCACTGGTCAGGTGATTGGTATTATCCTGGTGGTATTCAGCCTTGGAAGAAGCTTGTTCGGACTTAGCTTCCCCAAAAAGGCTTTGGCTAAATGAAAAAGCTGCTTATAATTACAAATCTGTATCCCCATCAATACAATTCAGCAGCGGGGATATTTGTTTACTATCAGGCAATGGAACTTGCCAAACATTACGATGTGCATGTAGCTGCCACGTGTGATAAATACCCTTATGATATACAATGCGTAACAGAGGACACAATAAACGTAACCCGAATATTTTACCCCTATTGGCAGAGATACTTCCTTTCGTCTCTACTTACCTACAGGTTTTTTGCTATTCCACAGCTTAAGAGTATAATAATAAATTGGCAACCGGATTTGATACATGTGCATAATTACCGCCATGTTCCGGAATTAGTCTGGTTAAAGCCTCTCTTAAATAAATTCAATATACCAACCTTTTTAACACTGCATAATATTAGAACTCATCCAGATCGCTTGCCTGGAAATCCCTTAAGGTGGTTTTATAAACAAGGCTTACCCATTGCATTTAACAACTGGACTCACATATTTACCGTAAATTCCCGCCTTGTTAGATGGGTGGAACCATTTTTACCAAGCGATAGGATAACCGTTATCGGCAATGGAATTTTGCCGTTTACCCCAAAATCATCAAATATTGAAGAAACAAGCAATGCCAGGCAGAAGAGTGATTGTTTCAAAATTATATCAGTAGGGAATCTTGTTACCGAGAAAGGTTTCGCTACTTTAGTTGACGCAGTTCATCTACTTATAAAAGAAGGTTTTAAGCTTCAGCTTGTTATTGTAGGTGAAGGTGATCAGCGAAACCAGCTTATACAGCAAATTTCACGATATAAACTGAACGATTGCGTAACTTTAACCGGGGCATTACCAAACCAACAAGTTAGGGATATGTATCAGAACTTTGATGCTTTTGTTTTGCCCAGCTATAGTGAAACTTTTGGAATTGTTTATATTGAAGCTATGTATGCAGGCATACCTGTAATTGGAGTTATGGGAGAAGGAATTGCAGAATTTGCCATGCAGGGAGTTCATGCCTTGTTTGCCAAACCGAAAGATAGTATAGACTTGGCTAAACAACTAAAATTCCTGATTCAAAACCCAGAACAAGTAAAAGCCATTGCAGAATCCGGTTGCAAATTAGTGAACCAAAATTTCATGATCTCAAAGATAATAGAGCGAATAGCGGAAGTGTATGAAAGATAAGAAAATCCTGATGATTTTGAATGAGTTCCCCCCCACGGGACAAAGCGGAGTTCAAAGAGGACTTAAATTCTTAAAATATACTTGCCGGGCAGGTTGGGAAGCGCATGTAATAACACCCAAAAACCCTGTTAGAAAAGTGGTAGATTATTCGCTTTTATCCGATATTCCATCAGAAGCACATATTCACAGAGTTACTGGTTTTGGCATAAATACCGTTACCGAAAGCAAAATGGTGCATGCCAGATTTCAGGAAGCAGCACCCCAACGTCAGCCAGAGAAATTATTCTGGGCTTTTGTAAAGCTGATAAATGATTTACTATTCCCCTATGATAAGCAGATTGGATGGATGCCTTTTGCCCTCGTAAAAGCCATTAAGCTAATTAACAAGCACAAGATTAGAAACGTCTATATTACAGCATTCCCCTATTCTGTATTTTGGGTGGGATTGGCATTGAAGCTCATTTATGGTAACCGTATTTTTTGGGTAGCAGATTATCGTGATGCCTGGCAATTCGCTCCCTTATTGGATAAATATGTATTACCCTTTAGGCTAAAAATCATAACCAAAACTGATGATCTCGTGCTGAAAAGATGTGATGTTGCTCTCTTCGTTACCGAAAATATTCAGGAACGTTACATTCAGAAACATCCATGGTTAAAACACAAATCTGCCACAATCACCAATGGATATGATGAGGATGATTTTGTAAAGCTGCACAGCACATTCCCCAAACCTAAGCAATTTGATTGCTTTACCTTTATGTATATGGGCAAGATTCATGTTTCCTATGGCAATCCCCTTCCGTTATTGAATGCGATCTCCCAATGTAATCTGCCTAAATTTCAGTTCATCCATATTGGAAGTGTGGATCAAACCGTTCAGGATTCCATCTCTAAAGCAGGGATAGATTGGTATAAATTCGAAGGTTACAAGCCTCATCTGGAAGCTCTTAACTATTCTTCCGGTGCAGATATCAATATTATTATGCTTAGCGATGATCCCGAATCCGAGCACAGTTATACAGGAAAACTATTCGAACTTCTAAGATTAGGCAAGCCCATTTTGGCTGTGGGACCCAAAAATAGTATCATAAAGCAAGTTTTAGACCAGACACAGGGTGGTAAATACGCTCATATTAGTGATATAGATCAGATTGTTAGCTGCATAAACGAGCTACTTACCCTACCCCAAAATAGACTTATCCCGTTGCAGATACTGCATCAATACTCCAGAGAGCACCTTACAAAAAGCTTGCTGGATCTTTATAACTAATACTTTCCAGACTATCGTTACAAAATCTTTTCTTGCAACCCGCCTCGTGAGCTACAGACGAAAGCAGCAGTTATATGGCTT
>JAQVMI010000412.1 GCA_028703735.1 Candidatus Cloacimonadota bacterium
AGAGCTGCCGAAAAGGTGAGACCACAGGAATGCAGCGCAACAAAAATGATTAAAGAAAGCAGCTTGGATACCTACCTGCGCAGAAAACAAGAAAAGAAAACCAAGAACCTGATAAAAGAGATGCAAAAAGTAAAGCCTGAAACTGCTGAGGCAAATTTCCAGGCTTCAGATTCACCCAAAGTAAAACGCAATAACCTAAACAAGGGGGAAAAATTAGAGGAAAGATATTGATACTTCTGGCACTATTAGGTGGAGCAGTATTTCTAAACTTTTTTAACAACAACCGGGTAGTGCTGTACACCCGCGATTTGTCCGATCTGGAAAAAACCTACAATGCAGAGAAAAACATAAATACCGAACTGCTGGTAGAATTGGACGATTTGCGCAGTGGTCGCCACATTGCCTCATTGGTACGGGTGGAAATGAGCAATTTTATCCCGGAAAAAGAAGCCGGTAAAATTATCTATGTGCACGAGCCGTCTCCCAAGCAAGAAAAAGCAGGCTATTGCATAATAGACCTCATTGCCTCCAAAGCAGAAGCAAAAAACGTTCAAATACTCTTAGATTAAGATGAAAACCCGTTTTTGGTTCTTGATGGTTATTTTTGGGATCACGTCCTTAACCTGGGCTGTGTATCTGTTTAGTATCCAGATTTTGGATCCCTTCAATTTTTCTGGAGCACGAAGAGTGCGCTATATTCCCAAAAAGGAAATACTTATCCCTCGCAGAGGTGCAATCCTTGATGCCAGCGGAAACCTATTAGTAAGCTCGGTTAGCTTTTATCAGGTAGATATAGACCGTGCTGAAGTGGCAAAATGGGCAGTAAAAAAAAACAAGAGTTTAGAGCTTGCCTTTAACGAATTAGCGGACGTAATATCTTCTCACTCCAGCCTGGATAAAGGAGCTGTGCTGAAAAGGTTAAACCTTGGAAAACGCAATAGCTCTATTCAGATATCGAACAAGATTAGCGAAGCAGAATTGGATAAGATTATCAAGAGTTTTGAAGCCAAGGAGCTTCCCGGCTTAATCCATAGCTTTGCTTCGATGAAGCGTATTTATAGCAAAGAGAAATTGGCAGCTCGTTTAATGGGTTCTGTTAGCGAGGTCTCTAATGGGTTCGATATTACCACTAATAGTAAATCTCTTTACAAACTTGCAGGAATTTGCGGCATAGAAGCCACCTACGATAAATTGCTTTCCGGAAGTTATGGTTGGCGTGAAATAGTGCTGGATGCAAATCAACAAAGGGTTCCATATCCGGATTTGCACGAAAAAAAGCCTGATAATGGCAAAAACATCTGGCTTACAATTGATGCCAATATTCAAGAAATTGTGGAAAACGCTTTATATGAGGGACTGGAGAAATATAGTGCCAGCAATGCAGGTGCTGTAGTAATGGATCCCAATACCGGCAGAATTTTAGCCATGGCAGGTGTATCCAAAGAAGATAAAACTGATGATGCCGGCTTAGTGCGGGTGAAATCTAACATTCCCCTAAGCTTTATGTTTGAGCCCGGTTCCACAATGAAACCGCTTACCATGCTTCCCGCTGTAGAAGGCAAGCTTGTGCGCGGAGATGAACAAATTCCCTGCGGAAGGTATCAAACCGGACGCAGAGTAATATCCGATACCCATTTTTATGGTGACCTGAATCCAAAAGAAATAATTGTGAAATCCAGTAATGTAGGAATTGCCAGAATTGCCGAACGCATAGGCAAGGTGAAACTATACGAAACATTTATCTCCATGGGATTTGGACAGAAAACTGCCCTGAACCTGTTTGGAGAATCCAGCGGAATGTTTGCCAAGCTTCAAAATTGGGATGGCTATACCCTGCATTCCGTTGCTTTTGGACAAGCAATATCTGTAACCGCTGTCCAATTAGCCACAGCCTATAGTGTGATCGCCAATGGTGGTAAACTGATGAAGCCCACCCTTGTGGATAGTTATAGAGACGATAGTGGTAAGATTCTGGAGCAATTTGAACCGGCAGTGCTGCGCAATGTATCTACCAAAGCTGCCACAGACACACTAAAAACTTACATTCAAGGTGTGGTGGATTATGGCACAGCACGTCATATAAAAATGGATTACATCCGTTTGGGTGGAAAAACCGGAACTGCTCAGAAAAACGTGATTGGAACAGTGGGCTATAGCAGTAATAAATATAATTCAGTTTTCGTGGGAATGTTTCCCATCGAAGCTCCTCAGATGGTGATTGTTGTTTTTTATGACGAACCAGCCTATGGTTTCCACTATGGTAGCACCAGTAGTGCCCCCACCTTCAAGAAAATAGTGGAAAACATCCTGTTTATGCCGGATTGTCAGATACTGCCCTATAACGAAAGACTGATGCAAACCTCACTTAACATGCCCGATCTTAGAGGTATGTCGCTGCATAAAGCAGAAGGAACCCTAAATCATTATGGCTTCCTGTATAAAGTGGAGGGACCAGATTCTGCTTCCATAGTTGTAGATCAATTCCCCAAAGCGGGTGTAACTGTAGATCGCAACCACCCCATCACCCTAAAAATTGGCAGGAGCGTGAATAAAAACCTGCCGATTATTGAAACAGGTACCATGCCTGCTTTAATTGGGCTTAGCCTTAGGGAAGCCATGAAATTAGCCGCCAAAGAACAAGTTGCAATAAAGATAAATGGTACAGGTATTGTGCGTAAGCAATCCGTCCTTCCCGGCAGCAGAATTCTTAGAGGTAGCTATTGTATGCTGGAAGCATCTTTGTGATTACAAGAATAATAGCTATTCTTAAAGAACATAGCCTATTAATGGATGGGTTTGACTATCAATGTCTTCCAGGACAGTTTTGTCATTCCGGACTTGATTCGGAATAGATC
>JAQVMI010000413.1 GCA_028703735.1 Candidatus Cloacimonadota bacterium
AATGCTTCAGACGAGGGTAGTTGGTGTTGTTAAACAGAACAAGGTTTTCCGGCAGGGTTTCCACCGGTAGAGACAGGTAAAAATTAGCCGGCACAGTGCTTACAGTGCTGCCTCCAGACACAAAGCCGAAGTTTGCCAAACCGTGGCTATTGCTGATTGTGAGTGGTTCACCTTGCAGCCAGGGATGGTTTGGCACAGAGGTGCTATGCTCCAGATTAAGCTGGCTGAAACTACGCTTGCCGGTATCATCCCAACTGATTGTGGAATAACTGGTTTGCAGATACAGTTTGCTTTTAAAATATGGGATAGTTTGATTGCTGCTATCGGTTATAGAGCCAAAGAAATATGTAGCGGAGTTTGATATGCCCGCATAGAGTTTATTGCCAATCCGGCTGTAATGAGTGGCATCATAGCTTGGGGCAAGGGTTTTGTAGGTTAGCATATCTTCCTGTTCATCACGATAAATGGTAAACAAGCGGTCATTATTGGTTGCAGCATCTGAATAGAGAAAGCCAAATTCTATGTAAGCTTCATCCGGAAGGGTTTTAAGCTGGGTTTCGCCTTCCCAAAAGCTGATGTCAAAATTGCGATAACCACTGGTTAGAGTGTAAGGACTACCACTGAAGTATGTGATGATTAGCGCAATAGGATCGCTATTTAGCTTCACTTTCATGGTAGTATTGGCAAGGCTGATGCCATTTAGATCGAACCATAAATCCTGAAGCAGCACTTGGCTGAGGCTGCCATCCAAGGGAACGATAACTTCATTTTGGGTGCTAAGAGGGCTTAACAGAAAATATTTCCCGCCGGTAAAAACAAAACTGTAAAGATTGCTATCTTCCTGCCACCAATTGGCACTTCCACTTGTGTTATCATTGGCTTGCCAGGTATATGCCCTGTTTGGGGACAGCTGAGTCCATAGCTGCTCAAAATAACCTTTGGAGTTGCTTTTTAACCGTAAAGGTGCAACTTCACCTCCGGGTGAATTAGCTGTTTGAAGCTCTATTATCGGTGTGGAGATGGCAGAATTTGGGAAGAAACCCTGCAAGATGTTTTGATCTGAAAGGTTTAGGTTTTCACCCATGCTTAGGGTTATCTGCCCTGCCGCACTACAATAACTGGCTGGGAAATTTACCGCTAACTGGCTATTGTTATTTATCAACAGAGCATAGAAAGCTTCATTACCACTGTGTTGAAGCATGGGAGTATCGCTTTCTGGAAAACTGAAAGCAGCAAATTCACCAGTAGCATAAAGAGAGAAATACCCCCGATTATTGCCATAGAAAATGGGTTCCAATGCACTTGCCTGAAGGTAGTTAGCAAAGCTAACAAGATAAAGTCCCGTGCTGCTGGAAGGCAGGTTTGTGTATATAGTACCCAAGGGGGTGTCGGAAACAAAATCAACCTCTTCACCAGAGCGGAGTATAGAGTATTTATAGCTGCTGCTCTTGGCTATTGCTCCCCGCTGTAATCCAAGGCTGTCCCTGGAGGCAAGGTTTTGAACTTTACGGAAGATGATTGTATCACCATAGTTTAACAGGCTGTCTGCTATGGCAGTTTTGTCTATTAATAAATAGCTGTCGTCATTGGCACTTTTTACCAGATAGTTTGCATAAGCTTCTATTTTGTTTCCAGTTAGGTAATCCGCAGCAGATAAATCCGGGGGTAATAGCAAGTTTTCCCGAATATTGCAGGCACTTAGCAAAGCCAAGAGTATCAGTAAGATTATGGTGCTATATCTGTTCATTTATCCTCGAATGGGGAAGGTTGGAGGGTTGCGTAGCGGAGGATTCCGATCCTCCGTGATAAGTAAGTGAAAAGGTGGAAAGGTGTAAAGGTGAAACTGGGTTTGGAGTTCGAAGCGTTTGATGGATTGATTGGTGTTTTTTCTCGGTGTTTTCGGTGATTTCGGTGGTTAAACAAGGTGGAAAAGTGGAAAGGTGTAAAGGTGAAACAGGGTTTGAAGTTCGAAGCGTTTGATGGATAGATAACAGTTTTCGCTTTTCGGTGTTTTCTGTGTTTTCGGTGGTCAAAAAAGTGGAAAGCCCTGAATACTTGCTCATCAGTATCTCCCGGTTAAGGACAGATACCACAAGGTGTTATCCTTGCGCATTTGTTGATAACTATAAATTGAGAAATGCTTCAAAAAGGCATAACTCATTGAAACGCCGTAGTAAACTCCGCCTTGGTTAAATGTATCAATCACGCTTCCTCCGCTATCCACAGCCCAGGTATCGTTTCCGCTGCCATAATGCACTCCCAGCTTAAAACCCCAGGGCAGTTCTTTGCCAAACTGAACTTGGTGAGACATTTTGCTGCTGTCTGCACCGGCAGGTTCGTTATCCAAATAGCGATAATGCAGGCTATACATAAGGCTCATATCTCTGAATGACAGATTTGGCTTGGCACTAAGCTGTTGAACGCTGAACCGTGGATAATGGCTATAGGAAGCAAATACTGTGGGTTGAAAAGCAATGCTGCCTGTGTAAATCTTTGGGGTTAGCTCTAACCCAAACTGCTTGGCAGGATACACACGCTCATCATCACCTTCCATAATCCTGGCACTAAGATTGGTGTTCACATAGTATAGCTGATTGCCCAAATCGGCTTTGCTAATTGTGCGAAACGGCTCATTATTTAATCTGAAATCCTCATAAGCCAGAGATAGATTCCAGGAGCGGTAGTTTATGCCCTGAATAACTCCCCAGGATTGTTTTTCTTCACCAGGTAGGCAGTAATAAACCGTACTGCGAAAGCCGGGCTTAGCTTTTTTTACAGGAATCCCGCTAAAGGCAGAGGCAGCGTATAAATGCGTCTGATAGCGGGGATAATCTCCCATGCCCAAATAGGCATAA
>JAQVMI010000414.1 GCA_028703735.1 Candidatus Cloacimonadota bacterium
AACGATTTGACTAATCTGATGCGCAATGAGCTTGCATCAGACTACGGACTGCAAAAACTACTTAAAATCAAACTCAATCGGAGGGTTGGCATGGCTGTGAATCAGTAGATTATGTCCAAACTCCAGGGAAGGTTTTTAACCTTCTTTTTAGCTCTTTCCTTGTTATTTCCAGTTCAGAAACAGGGTATCTGGTTTGTGTTGTGCCTGCTTTTCTTCAGCGCAGGTCTGCAAGCCATGGGAGCTAATATCTGGATTGCCTGGATAAGCGATCTTATTCCTCTTTCCATCAGAGGGCGGTTCTTTTCCCGAAGAAATCAAATCTTGATTAGCGTTGGATTGGTGATAAGCTATATCTTAAGTTTCCATGTGGATCTCTTCGAAACCTCTGGAAGCGGCATTAAGCAAGCGTATATAAAGTTTATTGGAGCAGAATCATATTTTACGCCTGCGAACCAAGCCTGGTTTTTGGGTGGAATATTTTTGTTTGCCACCGTAATCGGACTGCTTGGGCTAATAATCTTAGCCAAACAACCGGAACGAAAACTATATACTGATCAATCGCAAGGCTTAAGATCACGCTATAGTGAGCCTTTTAGGGACAAAAACTTTCGCTTGTTACTGGCTTTTGGAGTGTGGTGGATGCTGGCAATAGGGATTGGAAGTCCGTTTTGGGGACCCTATATGATGAAGAAGCTAACCATGAGCTTGTTCGAAATGCAGCTATACAGCACTCTTCACATGGCTTCATCGCTACTTTCCTTCACTTTTTGGGGTAAGTTCATAGATCGTTTTGGAAACAAAACCGCCATGAAAATCTGCGTGGTTTTGGGTGGTCTTAATCCTATGTTCTGGCTATTTACCAGTGCAGGAAATTATGGCATACTTTGGTTCGAAGGAGCAGTTTCCGGTTTTATGTGGGCAGGAACAGGGATAATAACTACAAATTTTGTGCTGAGCATAGCTGCCAAGGGTAAAGAACAGGCATATTCGGGAATTTATGCTGCATTAACAGGTTCGGCAATGATGCTTTCCACTTTGGCTTCCGGAATATTTTATCCTGAAGCACTGGATTTAGGTTTCCGGGTTTTGGAACCGGAGCAGGTAACCTTTGGCATAGGTGGAATTATGCGCTGGCTTAGCTTTATCCCTTTGCTGTTTGTGGTAGAGAAAAAGGGAACTCCCCTGCGAAAAGCACTTACAGCTTCGCTGCTTTATGCTTTGGAAAGGATAAATTGCTATTGGGCAAGTATATTTAAACGGGGGTAGAGCACTTGCCTGAATTGAGGAATAAACACGGAATCATTAAGGACTTCATCCGTATTGATTCCTTAATGATTCCTTGTTTAAAGCAGGGAAGAGCTGTGGTTGTGAACTTAAGAAAACCTTTGCCGGAGGGTTTGGGATTTCCCTTTTATTTAGACACTTAGAGCCATGTAAGTGATATTTTGATTGACAAAATACGCCCCTGACAAGCTTATCGCCTAATTGATAAATATTCATATGCACAATAGTCGCAACTGCTGCTGATAACCACACACTGATCTGCATTATGTTGTTGCTGTTTGCTATATAATCTAAGGAGAAACCAATGGCTGTCCCAAAAAGAAAGACCTCAAAGACCCGCAGAGATAAACGCAGAACCCATGATGCCCTTACACCCCCAAGCTTTAGCACCTGCAGCAAATGCGGTGAAGCCTCACGCTCGCACCACATCTGTGAAAACTGCGGCACCTATAACAGCAAGCAGATATTAGACTCCAAGGAGTAATGTGCGCATAGCCCTCGATGCTTTCGGGAGTGATAACGCACCTTTCCCCGAAATTGAAGGCGCAGTTCTTGCCATCAAGGAAGATTTTTGTGACGAAGTGATCCTGGTTGGGGACGAAGAAATAATTACCCGTGAACTTAGTAAGTATTTTTTCGATTCAGCCAGGATTCGTATTGTTCACGCCTCACAACGCATAGAAATGAGCGATAGCGCTTCTGTTTCTGTGCGCAACAAAAAGGATTCTTCTTTGGTTCGTACTATAGAACTACATCATCAAGGGCTTGCAGATGTAGCTGTTAGCGCAGGAAACACGGGTGCAGTTATGGCTGCATCCTTATTGGTGTATGGCAGAATGAAGAATGTTTTGCGTCCTGCCATAGCAGTGGTTTTCCCTACTCAGAAAGGTCCTCAGATACTTTTGGACATGGGTGCAAATGTAGATTGTACCTCAGAAAACCTGCTTCAATTCGCTCAGCTCGGAAGCCTATATTATCAATTCTTTTTTAGCACTGCCAATCCCCGGGTTTCCCTCCTGAATATTGGAGAAGAAAGTGCCAAGGGAAACGCAATTACCAAACAAGCCTATCAGCTTTTAAGCGCAAGTAAAGATATCAATTTTACCGGAAATATAGAGGGGAAAGATATTATCAGCGGCATCACAGATGTAATAGTCTGCGATGGCTTTGTTGGCAATATTGTTTTAAAGACAATGGAAGGCGTGGGGTTTTCTATCTTCGAGATTCTAAAAGAGCAGATAAATAAGGATTGGATTGCGAAACTTGGTGCGATGCTATCCTATCCGGTTTATACTTATTTAAAGAAGAAGATGGATCACACCGAATATGGTGGTGCCCTGTTAGTTGGTTTGAACGGAATATCGGTGGTAGGACATGGCAGAAGCAATGCCAAAGCCATAAAGAACGCCATCCATTTTGCAGACCGCATTGCCAAATCTGGCTTTGTGAACCATGCTAAAGATTACTTTGAGAGGATTTCCTAATGGTAAGTTATCATGCCAAGTTTTCTTCCTTTGGAAGCTACGCCCCCAATAAAATTCTAACTAATTTTGATCTGGAAAAGA
>JAQVMI010000415.1 GCA_028703735.1 Candidatus Cloacimonadota bacterium
AGTAATTCCACAGCGTTCAGGCTACGGCACATCAGCCCCATACCTGCATCATAAACATGATGAAAACCTGGTTCCTGCAGAATTCTGTGATCCAGATTTCGGATATCGGCAAGGGAATAAAATAAAGAAGCATCCCCCCATTTTTTTGTACCAGATGTTCTCACTCTGATTTATCAATAGTATCGATTAGATGACATAGACTATCCGACTGATGCACATAGATGTATATAATTATCAGATCATTAAACAGTTGATAAATATCTACATGCCAATAATAGATATATTTAAGATTATACTTGCAATAAAAAGAACCTCCCAGATTATGGTTTAAGTTCAATCCAATCAGGAGGTTCCGCCATGCGGCACACAAAAGATCAAAGAAATACTTCGGAGCGCATCTTAACGATGGCCAAGCAGTTCATTGAGAACTATACTACCAATATGACCAAACCTGTCCAGAAGTTTATTCAACAGATGTTATACGGTATTATAGGAAGTCGGTCTGTTATAGTTCAACAGATAGCTGTTTGCCTTGATGAGAAAATCAGATTGAAGAAGCTCTGTGATCGTTTATATCGCCATTTAGCAAAATGTTCTGTCCTGCACGAGTTGCTTATGGATGCTCAGATCAAGCAAGTTTCCGCTGAGATAAGAGAAGATAGCGCAATCGTGATTGACCTGTCTGACATTAACAAAACAGGTGCTACCAAGATGGAGGGCATAGCTGATGTGTGGGACGGAAGCGCATCACGCACTAACAAAGGATATTTTACTTTGCAGGCAAGTGTTTGTCATTACACAAATCCTCAAAAAGTAAGCTTACTGTACTCTGACCTGTTCAGCATAGAAATGGAAAACACGTCTGAGAATGAAAAGTTATTGAGCTTAATCCACAATGTAATAATCAATTCGGACAATCGTGGGATCTTTGTTATGGATCGCGGAATGGATAGCAGTATTATCCTGAAAGACTTGATTGAGAATGATGCATCGTTCATTATCAGAGGGGACGACAGGCATTTGCTTTACAATGGGAAGTCGATGCCATACAAAAGTATAGCAGAGCAAATGCTATTGAATTACAATGTTGCATCAAAGAAGAGAAACTTTAGTGCCGGGATAGTTCCTGTCCAGCTAAAATTGCCGAATGATGAAGAAAACAAGAATCAAAGAAAGAAAAAAGCAGATTTATACTTAGTTGTTGCCTTGGAGCCAGATCGTAGCTTTGTTTATTATCTATGCCGTTTCCGTAATCAGCTAAGTGAAACGCAAATGATGAATTTAGTGCTGAAATACTATGGTCTTAGATGGGGCATTGAAGAGGTGCACAGGCAAATAAAGCTGGATTTCAACTGGGAAGCCATTCAACTGTTGAAATACTGGTCACTGAAGAATATGAATGCTTTGCTCTGGGTTTCTGCTTCATTTTTGTATAATGAGGTTAGAAAAATCATTACTTGCATTGTCAAAAAGTTCAATAACAGAATGGTTTATCGGAATGAAATGAACGAAAAAGATAAGAATATGATGTATCGCTTAACTGCTCTTATCAGTTATCTTATGAACACAATCGATGTTAGAAGACTTATAAAATCCAAACCCCATAAACGTAACAAATACTACGAAGAATATGGACAATTATACCTATGCTTGGAGGGAATGTGAAAAATGGGGGGATGCTTCAATAAAATAAATCCCGATAAGGTGTAGAAATGTCTATCTCTGAAACCTGATCTGCTTGATTATATAAAAAACCAAGAGCAGTTTTTAAAGCTGTAGGAGTGCTAAACAGCAGATCCAGCTTCATGTGAGTTGTTTGGTTAGTGCTATCATTGGCAATCAATCGAAACATCATCAGGGCAGTTAATTTACTGTTTTCACGACAACCCACACGGTTCACACCTTCTGCTTTTAGCATATTCTCCAAGTCTTTCGGATTTTTACGAATCATGCCATGATTCGCCTTGTAAAGTTCTGCGTAAAAAGCTGTTACTTCTTCCAGGTTTTCTATCCCAATGTATCCTGATGGATTGTCCGATTTTGAGGCAGGAAGTCTATCCGGATGAGTTCTAAAATTATAGCAGCTTGTTTCGTAACCGAAACCCATCTTTTTGTAAAAGTCTGGTCGAAAAGAATATAGTAAAGCCAAGGAGTATTTCTTTTCTTGAGAATCCTTTAAATACCAAGACAGCATGTCTCTGGCTACTTTCTGTTTTTTATGCAGGAATTCCACAGCCACAAAACCGATACCTCTGGCTTTGATATCTTTTCCATAAAAGTTTACCGTATAATCGTAAAGCACCATGTTACCCAATAGAACGCCATCTTCAAACAAACCATACCACTCCCTTTTGCTGCTATCAAAATCCTTTAGAATTCTGGCTTCTATTTCATCCAGCTTTTGCAGGGTGTTTGCTTCCATCATTGGATAACATCTTGCAGCGATAGTTAAAGCTGCTTTAAGCTGCTCTTTATTCAGTTTTTTTACTTCACGCATTTTCACTCCTTTGTTATGAGACTGTAGATAATTGTTTCCTGTGGTTAAAGCCTAATTTATTAACGAGATTAGCTTTAGTCTAATCTGCTATTCTACAACCATTTTTTTCTGTTCACGAATCTGACCAGGACTGGGAATCTCTATAGGCTTGCCTGTATCAAAGTCTAAACCCGTGTAATACATGCAAGTAGAGATACTCATAGGTGTAGGGGTGAACTCCTGAACCTGCTCAACCTTTATATTGTGAGATTTCAACCAATTTCGCAGGTTAATGGCATCTTCTCGGGAAGTCCCCGGATGTCCAATAATCAAATATGGGATGAATTGTCTTTTTATGCCAGCCTGATTTT
>JAQVMI010000027.1 GCA_028703735.1 Candidatus Cloacimonadota bacterium
ATCCTCGAAGTGGTAATCCAGCACAAGTGCTCTAAGGCGAGAGCTAATCTCCGGATATTTTGTCAGCTTCATAATGTCCTTTTGGGTGCTAAGGATTATGTCCGGTATTTCCTGCAACCAATCTTCAATCTCGTTTTCGTTATTAAACGCATAATGATCGGGATAGGCAAAATGGCGGCTAAAGCTTAAGCCAAGACCCTTAACCGTGTTTTCGAATGAGGCTGGATGAGCTATGCCCGAAACCAAAACCAGACGTTTATTAGCCAGATTTTGTACAGACTGTTTGTAGCCGGAAGGATCAAGGCAGTAGGTGGCACTGCTGTAGCTGTGGATTACAAGCTTCACCTTTGCGGCAAGCTCCTCTTCCCAGGCAAGAACATTTCTGGTTGGTTGTTTGCGATAGATTACTGCAATATCATTACCAGTTAAAGCTGCCAGGCTTTCCCTAAGGTAACCCGCAGGCAGAACAAAGCCATTTCCCAAGCCTGTTTCTGCCGAAAAAGAGATAATATTAAGATCGCGGAACACCTTAATATGCTGGAAGGCATCATCCATAAGTATCACCTGTGTAGCAGGATAGCTGGATAACAGCAATTGGATGGCAGAGATGCGTTTGCGTCCTACAACCACGGGTATTCCGGGTATGGCAGAGGCTATTAAATAGGCTTCATCTCCAGCATCTTCGGCAGAATAAAGCACGCTGCGGCTATCGGATATTAGCTTGGTGATATTTTCAAAACTACCTTTATAGCCCCGATGTGAAATGCCAATCCTGATACCTTTTTCTTGCAAGGCACGGGCTAAAGCAATGGTAAGAGGGGTTTTGCCAGAGCCTCCGCTAACTATGTTGCCGATGCTGATTATGTAGCAGGGAGCTTTGAATGGCTGTTTGTATAGGTGCTTCCTCCGCAATTTCTGCAAGGCTGCATAAGCCAATCCTACAGGATAAAGTGCCAAGCTAAGTGCACTTCTCTTAAGCAGATGAGTTTGGATTAGCTTGTGGAGGATTGCCATTCGCTGCTTATTTATTAAGCAATTTGTCGATTAAATCCACCAAAATCTCGGGTTCGAAGGGTTTGAACAAAACATCTTTCAATCCATCCACCTTTGCCCGCACTAATACATGATTAGGATCATAGCCAAAACCGGTCATCATAATCACCGGAATGCTTTCGTTATAATCCTTTATCCGCCAGAAAAGCTCATAGCCATCCATATCCGGCATGGCAATATCGGTAAGCACAAGCGACGTTTGCCCTTTTACAATTTCCTG
The DNA here is from genome assembly GCA_028703735.1 of Candidatus Cloacimonadota bacterium. Taxonomy (GTDB): domain Bacteria; phylum Cloacimonadota; class Cloacimonadia; order Cloacimonadales; family Cloacimonadaceae; genus Cloacimonas. The sequence goes on from JAQVMI010000027.1 coordinate 1,274, forward strand.
TATGGCTTTCATGCCATCCGGAAACGTTTTTATTTCCCATTCAGGTCGCAGAGCTTTCAGCTCTATTTGAAGATTGTGAACCAGTTCTTCTTCGTCGTCCACTATACAGATTAAAATTGGCATAACTATATCTCTTTTATTATGTTATAAATAGCCATATATTTTTCGCGGGTTTTGGCTATCACCTCTTCCGGTAAATTAGGCGCAGGCGGGTTTTTATCCCAACCGATGGAGCTTACAAAATCGCGAATATACTGTTTATCAAAACTATTGGGGTTTTTGCCAATCTCGTAATCTTCCAAAGCCCAAAAGCGGGACGAATCGGGCGTTAAAACTTCATCAATCAGCAGTAATTGGTTTCCAATAGAGCCAAATTCGAACTTTGTATCTGCCAGAATGATATTCTTTTTTAGCAGCAGATCGTGAGCCTGACTGTATAGCTCTACAGATTTATTCTTTAGCTGAACAGCAAGGCTTTCATCCATGCGGGACATAAGCTCGCGATAGCTAATGTTTTCATCGTGACCACCCTCAACCTTTGTGCTGGGGGTAAATAGTGGCTGCGAAAACTTTTGGCTCTCCTGCATATCTTCTGCAATAAGCATGCCACCAATTGTAGAAGTACGGCTGTATTCGTTCCAGGCGGAACCGCTGATATAACCACGCACGATACATTCGAAGGGTATCACCCGGGTTTTTTGCACCAACATGCTGCGTCCGGTTAAGTAATCCGCATAAGGGTGTAATTCTTTGGGGTATTCACTCACTTTATCGGTGATAAAGTGATTTGGGATAATATCTTTGGTAGCTGAAAAAAAATGTACCGAGATAGCATTCAGGATCATGCCCTTATCGGGAATAACATCCGGAAAAACCACGTCAAAAGCAGAGATGCGATCGGTAGTCACAATTAACAAGGTGCTGCCAAGATCATAAATATCGCGCACTTTGCCTTTGCGAAACTGCTTAACTATCTGTAAGTTAGATATCTCTTCGTGCATATAATTCTCCATCACAATTTCAGCTAACCGCACCAGCGGCTAAGCTTTTAGATGTTTTTGTAAGGTAATCGTAAATTATCCGGCATTCATCCACGGTATCCAAATTTAACGCCAAGGTTTCATTATCTCTGAAATCTGTATTCGATATAGGGAAATGGTATTCCCTATTTTCGTGTTTGCACATTATAATCCTGCCTTCCTGCACCACCAAAGTATCGCTTTCGAACTCCAGTTTTTTTGCCACAAAAAGGAAATTTAGCCAGTCTCTATAATTGGCAAGTAAATCTATTTCATCATCCAGCAGATCTGCTTTTTCGAACTCCAGCTCATTAAAATAGTTATCCCGCTCCTTTTGCACCATCTCCAAAATCCCGTTTTCCGGGTGAATATAAGCTTCTTTTAACAAAGCATCCAGCTTTTTCAGGCTGTGTTCGTTTACGCTTTCTTTGGCAGGGGCAAGGCTAAGACACCATCCACGGCAAATATCTCTATCAAATTTCTCGCAAGGATAATTGCTTGTTTCGCAATAGGGTAGCTTCAGTATTCGGGAAAACGTGTCTATCACATCGGCAAGAAAGAAACGGCTGCGGAAAGGACCCACATACAGCCACTCCTCATTGGTTTGTTCTGTCACCGTGATAAAGGGGTAGTTTGCGGCACTTAGGGCTAAATATGCATAATTTGCCCAAGGCATAAGCCTGTGTTGATATAGGGGTGCATTTTCCAAAGCAAAAACCTTGCTTTTCACCAATGCATCTATACCCTGGGGATAGCTTGTCCAAGATAGTGATTCTGCCTCTTTCCACATATCTTTGTACAAACCACCCTCTTCAGCTTTATCCTGCAAGAACTTCAGCTTTCGAGACAGGTTTGCTGTGCAGCCGGAATACAAAAATTCCTGCGCTCCTTTCAAAGCAAAAAAAGCCCAGCCCGAAGGCAGCTTATCAAACTGATTCTTTATATGTTTATCAATAAAAATCGTACTCATATTACCATCCTTTTACAGCTTGAAAAAATGTCAAACTAAATCCCTACCCCCAAGGCTAAGATAATTTTGGGGATTGCAATAGAAATCTAAATCTTAAGTAGGTTCTATTGTCATTCCGGACTTGATCCGGAATCCATTTTATACAATTCCACTCCTCCAAAAGGCTAAAGCAGTATTTTTGTTTGACAGAATAAGCCATATGATTAATGAAGCTGGAGAGGATAATTATGGAATATCAAAAAACAGGTAAATACTTTGCCCAGGTGGCAGGAAATTTGGAAGCCCATGCAATGGCAGAGCTGGAAGGAATGGGAGCAGTGGTTACCGGCTTAGTTCCCCGAGGATTTCGTTTTAGCTGCGATAAAGCCGATCTATACCGCATTGTGTATAAAGCACGTTTAGTGCAAAGAATTCTGGCACCTATTTTCAGTTACAAGTGTCACAGTGAGAAATATTTATACAATCAGGCATTAAAGAGTTTCGATTGGACTACCCTATTTGGGCTGGAGCAAAGCTTTAATATAGAAAGCAACGTAAGCGGAAGCCATGTAACGCATTCCTTATATGCGGGACAGCTTTTGAAGGATGCCATCTGCGATAGATTTAGGGAAAAATATAATAAGCGACCGGATTTTAAACTTGGAGAAGCGGATATCACCCTCAATCTGCACTTAAGGGATAATTGGGCTACAATTTCCTTGGATTTAACGGGAGTAAGCATGCACAAACGCGGTTATAGGGTTAGTGCCAATCTTGCTCCACTTCAAGAGACTCTTGCAGCAGCACTTGTGTATCTCTCTGGTTGGAAAGGGGATAGGGTATTGCTGGATCCTATGTGTGGCTCCGGAACAATTATTGCCGAAGCCTTAATGTCCTATTGCAATATCCCCGCAGGATTCATTAGACCAGATAGGGGATTGGGTTTTATGCCGGATTGGGATGCAATGCTGTATAGCCAGATAAAAACCCGGGCAGATAGCGAGATAATCCCCTTACCACAGGGATTGCTTTGTGGAAGTGATTACACTAGTGCCAGCATAGATTGCGCCAGGGAAAACCTTGCAAAGTTACCCGGAGGTGAGGCTGTGGATTTTAAGGTTAGCCGTTTTCAAAATCTGCCCAGGCAGTCAGGTAGGGTAATAATAACTAATCCACCTTATGGAATCAGGCTGGGTAACGAGGATTCCACCAAATTGCTCTATAACGAACTGGGTGATTTTTTAAAGACCAAATGCCCAGATAGCGAAGCTTATATCTTATGCGGTAGCAAGGAATTGGTAACAGAACTAAGGCTTAGAGCTCATTGGAAGAAAAGCTTGAAGAATGCAGATCTGGAAGTGAAGCTGGCAAAGATAATAGTGAAAGGGTAATGAAGGGGTAATTGAAGGGAATGTATATGTTTGCAACAGGGTAGTTTTTTTAGTCCTACTTGCTTGAATCAAGGAATAAATACGGAATCATTAAGGACTTCATCCGTATTGATTCCTTATTGATTCCGTAGTTCAAGGGGGGAAGAATTTGACAGTTCAGGCTATATGACCGATGCTCGAATTTGTTTTATTCCTTAACAGATTATATGTGTGGTAGTTATCCACCATACAAATACCTACAACAAATCATTATCACAGACATGAGATTCTTAGGTAAAAAAAAGTAAAGGTGTCTTTGTAAAGCGAAAGAAAATTGTTGACAAGATAGCAAAGGGGATTATTTTGTTAAAAGTAGTTGAGTGTTAGCTTATGTCAGAAGAAAGACAGGTTTTGAAAATTGTGTTTGCCGACATAGTTTTCGCTAAATACTATGTTGATTAAAGAAACAAAGTGTTAGTTTTTGATTTACTATTTCGGATAGGATAAAGAGGAAAATGAGGAAAAGTAAAGTTTTGTTGGTGCTCATATGTGTTTGCATGTCGGTTAATATTAAAGCTGATGTGCGACAATTAAACCAGTACCCGAGTATTGTTATACGTGCTAGTGGAACAGACAACAGTGATTATGTATTGGTTGATAATTTTGACCATTCCAGTATTCCCATAATAGATTTATCCAGACAGTTTGTTCCACCAGGAAGCTATACACTTTCTTATGAAAATTGGGGATACCATAATTACACGAACAGCTTTGATTTAGAGATGAACGGTGAAAAGATAATAAATTATAACCCCACTCCTATCAACTCGAGGATTCTAAAACGGTACAATAACTGGAACAAACTGAACAGAATCAGCACTTTGTCTGCCTTTATTTCTCTTGGTGGGGCAGGTTTATTCAAAGTTATGGGTGATAGTGAATATCAAAAGTACAAAAATGCTACAGACACTGATTATATTGCAAAGTTCAGAAAAAACAGTAGTACTTATCAAACTATATTTTATTCTGCTTCATCAATTTGTCTCAGTTCATCATTGTCCTGGTTTATCACACATTCGTTTAAGAAATCAGCAAAGAAACAAGTAATAGCTGAAATGAACAAACAAGCTGTATTACCTGTTAACAGCACTACAATTTTCCAGAACGACAGGCAAGTTACCAATAGTCCTTACGATGATCCCCCCATAGTTATTGGAAGCCTTACACCTGAGTATCCTTATAGCGCGCTCAGGGCAAAGCAACAAGGGACAGTAGTACTTGAAGTTGAAGTCCTGAAAAATGGTTGTGTGGGTAGGATTGAAGTAAAACGTTCCCTTCCTGATGGCTTGGACGAAGCTGCTATTGAGGCTGTTAGAAAGCTAATGTTTCAACCCGAACAAAGCAGTGGTAAACCTATCGATTGTTTGATAGCCATCCCTGTAGAATTTAAGATTAACTAAGAAGGGAATGTTTATGAAGTTGATAAAGATTATTATTTGTCATGGCTTACTGCAACAATTGTGGGCGCGTTCTGCTTACGTAGATGTTGTTGTTCTATTAACTGGAATAAAAATTAAGGGGTAATTTTGAAAGCAATTCCATTTCTTATTGTATTAATACTCTTATCATCTTGTTATAAATTTGACAATCCACTTGATGTTGAATACTTAGATGATAACCAGATAGTCCGAACACCATCCTTTTCTCCCTCCGGCGGTACTTATACAGAATCGCAGGCGATAATTGTTTCCTGTGTTACCAGTGATGCGACCATCAGATACACTACAGATGGAACAGACCCAACGATTTCGTCCACGCTATATTCCGAAAAGATACAAATACCATACACAATTATCTTGAAAGCCAAAGCGTTTAAGGCTAATTATACCCCAAGTTCAACTGCTTCAGCAACGTATTCTATCAATTTGCCAACAATAGCAACTCCAACGTTTAGTCCTGTTGCAGGTACATATTCTTCCCCCCAGTCAGTTACGATATCTTGTTCAACAAGTGGTGCGAGTATCAGATACACAACAAATGGAACTGATCCATCAGAATCCTCAGGGTTGTACTCATCAGCTATTTCGATATCAGGCACTACGACCTTGAAAGCCAAAGCATTTAAAATCAACTATAATCCAAGCTCGACTGCTACAGCAGAATATAATATCAACCTACCAACCGTAGCAACACCAACCTTTAATCCTGCTGGCGGCACATATACTTCCCCTCAATCAGTTACAATATCTTGTTTTACAAGTGGTGCGAGTATCAGATACACTACTAATGGAACTGATCCAACAGAATCCTCGGCATTGTACTCATCAGCTATTTCGATATCAAGCACTACGACCTTGAAAGCCAAAGCATTTAAAACCAATTTTAACCCAAGTTCTTCTGCTACAGCAGTATATGCTATCAATTTACCTACTGTAGCTACACCAACCTTTAATCCTGCTGCCGGCACATATACTTCCCCTCAGTCAGTTACAATATCTTGTTCAACAAGTGGTGCAAGCATCAGATACACTACTAATGGAACTGATCCATCAGAATCTTCTGCATTGTACTCATCAGCTATTTCGATATCAGGCACTACGACCTTGAAAGCCAAAGCATTTAAAACCAATTTTAACCCAAGTTCTTCAGCTACAGCAGTATATACTATCAATTTACCAACCGTAGCAACACCAACCTTTAATCCTGCTGGTGGCACATATACTTCCCCTCAGTCAGTTACAATATCTTGTTCAACAAGTGGTGCAAGCATCAGATACACTACTAATGGATCTGAGCCAACTACATCTTCAACATTATATTCATCGCCTGTATCGATACCAAACACTACGACCTTAAAAGCCAAAGCATTTAAAACCAACTTTAATCCAAGCTCGACTGCTACTGCGCTATATACTATTAACCTACCACCCATTTTAGTAGAGCATTTTAACAATCTATCTTTATGGACTGTTACTGTATCCAGTCAAGCACATGTCGATGGCAATTGGGTACATCCATGGTCTTTAACAAATGACGGATACCAAGGATCATGTGCATATAGTTATGCTTCTGGCTATATGGGAGCATGGACTCGAATGAGTAGGACTTTTACTTTTTCATCTAATGTGGTTTTGAAAATTTGGATGAAAAAAACACAGGGAAGTGACTTTCCGACAACGGCTTCAATAGTAATACTGGTGGATGGAACTCCTGTTATTGATTTTAATGAGAGTTCTATAAATACATGGGAGCAAAAACAGTGCAACATAACTTCTGGAACTCATACGATTTCAATATATAACGATGAACTGCCAGGGGCAAGGGTTGACGAGTTAGAGATATATTCTTACTAATAGATGTTTATGTCATTGTGGAAATAGATATTGATTCCATGGAGGAATGAATGAGAATGAACAAAAATAGTTCTTTCGTATTACTTTTAATATTACTTTGCATGTGTTGCTCTGAAGCTAATGCTAAAATAGTGGGTAAATTTAATCCTTTCTTTGCTGACAAAGAAACTGATCATGTATCTGAGATGAAAACTGAATACATAGCTCGCTCAGTAATCACCAAAGCTTATACGTTAGATTTGCTTTACAAAAATCCAGAGACTAAAGAAATATACAATTCAGTAAAAGTATATTACCTACGTAAAAACATCGCCAAAATTATAGATCCAAAGTGTAACAACAAATATGGGCTAATAATTGATGTGAACAAGGTGAAGGATTTGAAACTTGATATCTATAATGACGATGAATACTTGAGTTATTTGAGAGCAGTTAATCGGAATGAGGTTCTCAAATATATAGCTTCTCTAAGAAAACAGAACAAAGAGTTTATCCCAATATTCATCAATGAAGCAGCCTTGTATTTCAATAATCCTGAGTTCTATATTGGTTATGCTCAATACTTAACTGCCAAATCGAAGAAAAAAATTACCCAAGAGATTGCTGATTACTATTTGCTTGGAGGTGATTACCAAAGTGTTGTTACAATGTTTGAAAATAGTAGATTTTATAGCCAATCGCAAAGGGCTTTTATTTATTCAAAAGCAGGTCTGTATAATAAAGCATTTGAGTTAATTCTATCCAACAGTGGATTCAATAATGAGGGACTTTCAAAGATCTGCGAGATGGTTATTATTGAGAGTGACCTAACTGAAGAACAGAAAGAAGCAATATTGTTAAACCTTCCTTTAGAAGCCTCCAACAAGCTGGTCGAATACTATGTTGAAATAACACAACCCATGAAAGGGTATTTGTTTGCTAGATACCGCTTCAAATCCAATGGTGATTTATTAACCTCGCTTAAGTCTAAAGAATTGAATCTACGGAATGATGTAAACGCGATAACCACTGAAGATGTTTTACCATTATATATGCTCGCCGGATGGTATAAAGAAACTTACGATTTGCATATAAAAAGCCGTAACTATCTGAAGGCAGTTGAGATTGTAGACCAATACCCCGGTTTAAGTTTCAGTGATTCATTAAGTACGTTTTCTAATGCTGCAGCCCAGGTTATCAGTATTAACAGCAAAGACAAAAATAGTATTACCCATGCAGCAGACCTCTATGCACGTGCACAAGACTGGAATAAGGCAGGTTTTTGTTCTGAGCAAGCGGGAAATTACAACCAAGCAATAGAGTATTATGAGAAAGGAACTCCCAAGAACATTGTAGAACTTAGCAGGCTCTATGAGATAGCAGGAAACTATAAGCAGGCTGCTGATTATCTTGTTCTTGCAGACCCGACAGATTACGAACAGATAGCAAAGCTATATGAAAAAGGTAAAGAGTATAAGAAAGCCGCTACATACTATCTAATTGCGCGTAATTATACCAAATGCATTACATGCGCTGAAGCTATATACCCTAAGGATTACGGTATGTTAGTAGATGCTTACTTTGCGAAAGGAAATAGTGTTGAAGTTGTGAATAATCTTAAAGAGCTTTACAGGGAAAATCCTGAAATTGCTAGCAAGTACTTTATAAAAACCAATCATAAGGATTTGTATAGAAGTATATCAATTGAGGCAGGTAAATTTCAGGATGCCTTGAATACATATCTGCCTGATGCAGAGTATTCTGATTCAGAAATTGATGAGTTAATAACACTGTCTATAAATGCTGGAGATAAGCAAAAAGAGATTTTATTTTCAAACATTATGCTTGATAGGTGTGCCGATAATGTTGACAATCTTGATATCCCAGAATTGTCAGCAGCAATAGCTTTAGCCCAAAAGATTGGTAACCAAAGTAAAGTTCAAGTATTTGCGAGTGCAAAAAAGAAGCTGCTGGCTGACCAGGCTGCTGAACAAGCAAGATTAGCAAAAGAAGAAAGAGAAGAGAAGGCGAGATTAGCGAAAGAAGAAAAAGAAGAGAAAGCAAGGATTGCAGCAGAAGAAAGAGAAGAAAGAAACAATAGAACTGGAAATTACACAGCTTATACCCGCAATTATGGGTCTGTTATTACTATTGATAAGAATGAGTGGTTTCAATTCCTAATTGATTCAAAAGGGAATATTAGCGCAGCCAATGATGGCAGAATGGTGGGTAATGATCTATATGACAAAGATGGAGAGTATATTGGCTATTATAAGAATAGCAGAATACATATAAAATCAGGAATGGTTTTTAGTCGGGAGTAGTAAGATATAATGCTATATATATTATCCAAGGAGTAAGATCATGCAAAATGCATTTCATTACTATGGGTATTTTGTTAAGAAAAAGCTTTTAAGCAGATCAACATTTTAAAAACAAAGAAATAAAAGGAGTTAACATGATAGCAGTATGCGTGAATCAATCAGTCGAACTATTCTTCGATGGGATTCCCTACAACAGAGACGATACGAGTCACCAACAATTAATGGATGAGTGTGCTTTACTGCAATGGCCTGCTAAACAAGCGTTGCAACATATCCAAGAAAATGGATATTACTATTGTGCAGTATATAGAACACGAATTGTTGAAGTCTATGAGATGGATAGAGATAAACCTTTTATAACCATGACTGAGGCAATTGACCAGGGTTTAATTAAGCGTAAAGGTAACAATTGGGAGATTAAGGGATTCGCTAGGGAAATAGGTATGTTAGATAACGGGAATGAAAAACTATATCCTGAGCGCTTATACTTTCTAAATAGCAGAAGAGCTCCGGAGAATGTTGCAAGGCAATGGATTATTGAAAATGGGTACTATAGGTTTTATGGGAATATAGTAGGATACATTCCTACACCTGATTACGTTCCTGATAAATAACTTGAAAATTAAAACTGGTCACTCAAACAAAGTGATTTAGTAAATTTGAGTTTGTCGGACTGAGGATAACTATGTGAAACTATGAGCAACCCCATATAAATAAGGAGACTAAATGATAGCAGTTAGTGTAACCAAAACTATGAAAGAGCTTTTCGGGCGTGTCCGTTATGATTCTAATAATCCTGAACATCAGCAGAAGATAAAAGAATGCGCTTCTCTTCGTTGGCATATCGACAATATTGATGTTCATTTGCACCAAAACCGAGGGTTTTTCGTGGCTGTATATAAGGGAAAAGTAATAGAGGTATTTCAAACCAATGCAGTTACGCCATACATTACCATACAACAAGCTCTGAATATTCCGAATGCTCAGTATAATACAATTATCTATCTTAAAAATGGTGTGTATAGAGTAACTGGGTTTCCGAATAGAAGCATTGCACGTCCTCATATAGAAGATCATTTAAATGCCTACTATTTCATTAATTGTCAAATTGCTGATGAGGAAATCAGAAAACCATTGGTAGGTCAACCTGTGGACATACATGGTCCTGTTGCACATCCAGATTTATGGTAAGTCAGGATTTAG
>JAQVMI010000416.1 GCA_028703735.1 Candidatus Cloacimonadota bacterium
AATATCACTTACGACTTTGAAAATTGGATCGGCTATTTTGTTCCTTATAGACAAGGGGCAGGAACTGCTTTTTCCAGATTCGTGCCAGGGAGTATTAGAGAAACCTATCTTGATCATATATATAGAATTAAAACACAAACTTGGAGCACAAAACGGATAGATAATCAATATGGCAGCAGATGGATAATTGATCCTAATAGATACACCTTATCGGAAGGTGATATGGTTGCGATAAAGCTTTTGCCAAATGCCCCGGAAGAAATGTTTTGGGTGACCTTTACACAATCAGAGCCACCCAGAACTAAAGATGCTGCAATAAACTTTTCCTATAAGGAAGAGCTGGATTATACCCCTATCTTCATAGAACTTGATCCCAATGATTTGCCGGAAGAAGTAGGCATATATGTGGCTGGAATATGCAAAGGTGCTGCCGTGGTGGATAGTGCTTTGATAGAAGTGAACTACTATACTTCCGAGGCGAAGGAAGATTCTGAGCTTGAGATCATGTTCTATTATGGCGACAAAGGAATGAAGAAAGCTCCTGCAGCCAATGTTTACAATCCGGAAACAATGCTCTTTGAAGCGGGAAGCCTGAAAGCAAGCAGCATTGGTGAATATGGATACATTTCATTCAACCGCAGTGAAGGTTCTTCCCTGGTTCCCCTGGTAACAGAACTGAAACAGAATTACCCCAATCCCTTTAAGAATCAAACCAACTTCTCCTGGATTCTGGCAAAAGATGCTCCTGTGAGCCTGGATATCTACAACCTGAAAGGTCAGAAGGTGAAAACTCTCTTTAGCGGAATGGGAGTAAAAGGCAGACAAATGGCACAATGGAATGGTCGTGATGAAAACAATCGTGAAGTTGCCTCCGGTGTATATTTCTACCGATTGAACACTCCCGAAGGTGTGAAAGTGCACAAGATGATGGTGCTAAAATAGGTAATTAAGTATCAGGCGCCGGGTATTTTTATATCCGGCACCTTAGATTACACTGAAAAGAGCAAAGAGAGATAATGAAGAAAGCCTTATTCATATTGACATTGCTTTGGGGATGCTTGTCCTTGGGGGCAAACATCCTAAGGGTAGCCATAGATGGCTCTCAAGCATATACTGTGATCCAGGAAGCCATCAATGCTTCTGCCGATACCGATACAGTTCTGGTGTTTCCCGGAAGATACTTCGAAAATATCCGTTTCTACGGTAAAAACATTACCCTGGCAAGTTTGGAGCTTGTAACGGGAAATTTGGATTACAAATACAACACTATCTTGGATGGGAGCCAAAATGGTCCTGTTGTAGAGGTTAAAGACAATGAGTCAAACATTGCCGTTCGGGGCTTTACTATCACGAATGGAAGCGGTGCATATGCAAATTACTACGATACAACTGTGGGCGGTGGTATCAATATTGGCGGGTTAAGTGGTCAGAGGATTTGCAAAGTTATTAATTGCATGGTCTACGACAACCAGGCAGACTTAGGTGGTGGTATAAGAGTTAGTGCAGGGAATCTTACCTTAAGCGGATTATCAATCTTTAACAATTCTGCTGCTTCGGGTGGTGGTTTAGTTTTTCAGGGGAGTACCGGGGCAACTCAATTTGACATAGTTTTCGATCCTGAGAATCGATGTAGCATCTACAACAACAAAGCTGCTTTCGGAAGCGACATGTATTTCTACATGGTTAATCAGGTTCATGTGGTGGTGGATACCTTTACAGTGGCTAATCCGTCTAACTTCTATGCCAGTGCCATACCTCAGAATTCCAATATTGAAAATCCCTATACCTTTGACATCTTACACAGTGTGCATACAGAGATAAACCATGATTTATACGTAGCACCCTGGGGTGATGATGCAAATGATGGGCTGTCCGAAGGAACTCCTTTACAAACAATCTTCAGGGCAGCTTACACCATAGCTTCTGATCCAGAGAACCCTAAAACGATCCACCTTGCTGAAGGGTACTATTCAAGGCTAACAAACAATCAGTTTTTCCCTCTAACGATGAAGAGTTTCACAAGATTAACAGGGCAAGGTTGTGAGAACACAGTAATTGATTTTTCAAACGCCTCCAGAATGCTTTTAGCCGCTCCATTTTCTGATCAAATGACTATCTCCAGTCTTCATTGTGTTAACTGCAAAGGGGGGATTCAACTATCATATTCCACAAATATCACAATTTCTAATGTTATTGTTGATAGAGTAAATAACATATACTTTGCTCGGGGCTATGCTGGTTACAGTAACACGAATCAACGGATTGAGAATTGCCTCTTTCGTAGTATATCTTCTTCCGAGCAAGCCACAGGAATTGATGTAGGCCAAGGTTCTGGAGATTTTGAGCTAATCAATACAGAGATTTCTAATTGTACCTCAGGAACATGGATGCCTACCCTGCAGATAAGTTCCATCAATGATGCAGAAGTAGTAATTAGCGGATGCAGTTTTCATGATAATACCAGCAGCGCTCCAGATGTTTGGAACTCCATAATGCAGATAGGTCCTTATAGTATATATGGACAGCGGCTTCGTGTAGAGATTCAGAATTCCTCGTTTTTCAACAATAACCAATCTAATTCCGGCTTTATGGGCTATATCCATGCTCTAAACGACACTGCTTTTGTCCGCAACTGCACCTTTGCCGAAAACAGAGGCGGAAGTTCTGCTTTGATGGTAAAAGGCAATGCGGTTTTGGAAAACAATGTCTTTTGGAATCCTCAGTTGCCCACAGAGATAACAGCATATTACTCCGCCAATGAAGGCATTAGCGGAAGGCTGGAATTTGCTAACAACTGCATCCGCAATGGACTAAACGGCATTTACAACATGAGCACCTTAAACG
>JAQVMI010000417.1 GCA_028703735.1 Candidatus Cloacimonadota bacterium
GAACTTTCTGGAGCACAAGCATATCCGATAAAGCCTTCTACCATGTAAAACGTTACACCCCCTGATTCTGGAAATTACCACTACCCATTGTAACATAGGATTGTATCCTGTTGTAACATAGGATTGTATCCTGTTGTAGGGTTGGGTTTGAAACCCAACCCCATTTCCCTGTCTCAAATCCAATTCCGCCGGTTACAAACCGGCTATTACAACAGCTCAAAAAGCTATGTTACAACAGCTTAAAAAGCTATGTTACAACCGCTTGTAAAGCTATGTTACACGAAAGAAAGTGCCATAAGGCAGGAAATCCTTGACTAATTAGCGGCAAGAAAAATCTTATACCTTGTGACTTGATGGTGCTTAGCACAAGGTAATAGGGAATTCCGTTAAATTCGGAAGCGGTCTCCGCCACTGTAAGCAGCAAATAGGTTAAAGGTATCACTGTCGTTTAGATGGGAAGGTGCCTTAGTGCGTAATAACGCAAACCGCTGCAAGCCAGGAAACCTGCCACAAGTTTGAAATATGCCTACGGGGAATGGGCAGACATCAAAACGTTCATCTCAAGTCACAACATTAATAAACGAGGTGAACAACAATGAACCCAAGATACTATCTTTATTCACTTAGCAAAGTGGCTGTTACCGCATTATTCCTGCTTTCTGCCGTATTTATATATGCAGAAACCTTGTATGTGGTAAATTCACAATCCCGCACCCTTAGCAAAATTGATACAAACACCGATGCTGTAAACAACAGCTTTGCAGCTTTGGGAAATGTACCAAATAAGATTGTGGTGGATGCGGATTACATCTGGTCTGTAAATTCCGGTGATAACGGTGTGCAAAAGATTTCCCGCATTACCGGCGAAACTTTGGCAAATATCTTTGTGGGGACAGGCAGCAATCCCTGGGATGCGGTGAAACATCAAGATAACCTGTATGTAAGCGGATTGTTTACGGGAAAAGTGTATCGGATAAATACCATTAGCGGAGCTGTTACGGGTAATGTAACGGTTGGCACAGCTCCGGAAGCACTGCATGTAATAGGCAACAAACTGTATGTAGCAAATGCGGGTAATTATGCCCAAAACTATGCCGGAAGCTCTGTATCCGTGATAGATTTGGATAGCTTCAGCGTGCTTAGCAATATCCCAGTAAATGCTAATCCTCAATATCTTGCCTCGTTGGATGGCATGCTGCATGTGTCTTGCACCGGTAATTGGGACAATATTGCGGGAGTTATTTGCATTATAGATAGCTCTACGGATACTGTATCCAACATCATCAACGTGGGCGGAACTCCGGGATGTTTATGGCTACAAAATCCCGAACTGGCTTTGGTTGCGGATAGCAATGGAATGAATCTTTTTAGCTATAACCCCAGCACTTACCAGCTTCTGCATGGCATGGCAAATCCCATTACCAATGGAGGCTCCGAGGTGGTTGGCAACGATACTTTTGTAGCTGTGTTAAACCCCAATTGGGGAGGAAACGGCATTGTGAAGCTGATGCAACCTGACCTTAGCACCTGGAAGCAATATACCGTGGCAATGATGCCAACAGATATGAAGCTTGGAAGCAACCCCTCCAGCAATGAAGATTTGGTAATGCAGATCAATAGTATTTCCGCATATCCCAATCCACTAAAACAGGGTTCCACGCTTAAGTTTTTTAGCCCTCTGCCTATGCAAACAGAGCTTAGCATATTCAATGTGAAGGGTCAGAAAGTGGCAAGCTATCCCTTTGTAGGCAAGGATTTAAGCCTGCCGGATTTGAAGCTTAACAGCGGGATATACTTCTACCAGGTGCAGGATGCAAAACACAGCAGCAGACAAAGTGTAGGGAAATTACTGGTGATAAAGTAGTGTCCTGAAATGCTATGGAAACCGATCTCATTGTTTTTTGGTTTGGTTACCGCTTTTTTTGTCCTGTTAAAGTTGCAATACGAATGTATATATCCGGTGTTGCAGAATACTCTTCTTTCAATAGCATATCATGCAGGGAAAAGTACCCATGAAACATAGACAAATACATGAATCTACCTCTTTAGAACATGGCGTATTGGCGAGGTGGTTCCCTCGTGAATCCCTCGTCACACCTCGGAATCACGAGGGAATTACGAGGGAATTACGAGGGAATCAGGTGAGCTTTAATCTACATAGCAGTAAGATCAGTTTTTACTAATAAAAAGCCACTTCCGAAAACTCTGCATGCCTGTTTGACTTAAAAAAAGCCACATCCAAAAGCTATACATGCCTGTTTGACTTAAAAAAAGCCACATCCAAAAGCACTACATGAGCACTTTCTATAACGTGGCTTTTTTTTGAGTTAAACCCAATTTATAAACACATATACAGCCTTCGCATATACCAGTTTCCCTTTTAACTCATAATTCCGCCCTGTGATAATAGAGACATTGCACAAGATTTCTTGGGGCGGAATTATGGGTCAAAAACCACAGGTAGGGTAGGATTCCGATCCTACCACTGTTGTAGCATCGGAATGCTACACTACGGAGGGCTGGTGAAAATTTCCAGACTAAAGCAGGCTCATAACCGCATCAGCTTTCTGCAAAGCATTTTTTTATTGACAGCAAATCGGTGCTTCCAAATAATTACTCCTTTGAACTATGTTATGGGAGAAAGCGGTGAAGAAGTTCCTGTTGGCACTGATTATTGCCATTTTTGTGTGCAGTTTGTTTGCTGCCAGAAAGGCTCTGGTAATAGGCAATGCAGCTTACGAAAGTAAGCCCCTGAGAAATACTATAAACGATGCAGAAGATATTGCGGCTGCTTTGCGCAATCTGGATTTTGTGGTAGATTTCAGAACAGACCTCAACTTGAT
>JAQVMI010000418.1 GCA_028703735.1 Candidatus Cloacimonadota bacterium
AAAAGCAAAATAATAGGAGTACTGAACAATGAAACAGATAATAATTATTCTCTTCTTTCTGGCAGACTTAAGCAGCACACTTTTGGCTCAATCTGCCTGGCAAACCACCTCGGCAGATGGTGTAGCATTCGAATATCGAACCAGCGCAGATGGGCTTAGCCTGGAAGGCAAGCTAAACGCAGAAACATCTGGTTGGGTTGGCGTTGGCTTTAATCCCACAAATGTAATGCAAGGCGCAAACTTTATAATTGGTTACGTAAGTAACGGCAATCCCAGTATCCGTGATGACTGGGGTACCAGTGCTACTACGCATGCCTCCGATCTAAGCCTGGGTGGCAGCAGCGACGTCACTATCATCGAGGGAACAGAAGCAGGAGGAATCACCTCCCTACACTTTACCTTACCTCTGGTTACAGAAGATTCTTTCGATCGTCCTTTAATGCCGGGACAAAGCTATCCCATCATCCTTGCCAGAGGTTCAAACGGCACGGATAACTTCACCGGAGGTCATGCAGGAGCAGGTTTTGCTGAGGTAAGCATTTTAACTGCACCGGTGTCTAATGAGGATAATTTGGCAACCCAAGCTATAACTCAGATTAGGGGAAATTACCCCAATCCCTTTAATGGTGTAACCACCATAAAATATTTCCAGTCCAAAGCTGCACCACTAAGAATTAGCATATATAACCTTAGAGGTCAACTGGTGTATCTGCAAGAGCACGCCAATAAAGCCGCAGGCGAAGCAGAATTTACCTGGAACGCAAACGATAGCATCAGCCAGCCAAGTGCTAATGGAATTTATCTGGTGCGCCTGGAAAGCCCCACAGGCTATTCAACACACAGGATAAGCCTAATCCGCTAACTACTTATCTTATCAAAATGCTGCCTGAAGCGATGCGGTTGTGCATAGAATCCACATCATCTTCGCTTCCGGCAGCAAAGATCACGTTGTAGGTGTTTCCCACAGAAAGGGGTTTATCCTTTGCATCACCGGAATCCAGGGGTAGCTCGAATTCCAGCATGGTTCTACCGGCGGTTTCACTATTGCTAATCAGCAGAACATCGTTAGTTCCACCCAGGCTTGTATCGGCATTATGCGAGGTGCTGCTGGTGCCAAAATCGTCTCTGATAACGCCATAAATGCCGGCTACGTAGCCAATTATGAAATTAGCATCCCGCATTTGAGCACTGGGATCAAAGCCCACAGCAATCCAGCCTGTTCCATTTCCGCTTAATCTGCAAGCTAACATATTGTTTTCTATAACCTTGTATTTTAAGATAAAATCGCCGGCAGTGGTTTGATAGTAGCCTTCCGAATCCGGAAGCTCTGCCGAGGTGCTGAATGGCTCGTCCCAAACAGTTTCACAGCTTATCAAAGCAAAAGCGGCAAGCAGCAGGAATAATATATTTTTCATTTTCATCTCCAGCTCCTTTACATGCCAAACTGACGCTGAATATTAAAGCCAAAATGCAGGTTTTGGCTGGAAGTACCCATGGATTGCCTGGCAGGGCTAAATTCCCAGCCATTAGACAGGCAAAACATGAAGTGATGTCCATAGGTATTTAGTTTCACTCCAAAGCTATAGGCATCGTTTTTGCCCAGATATTGCTTCACTTGCTCCGCGGCACTTTTCCTATCCCAAACAGGATAGTACTCGCCTAAAACAGATATTCTGTCGCTAAGTTTTAGCTGCAATCCATAGCCATTTATCAGGCGTTCATAATAGCCATCAAATCCGGCATTCATAGCTATTGATGCTACACCATACAGCGGTTTGCTTTGGGCGGAAAGCACATACAGAAAATTGTCCCGCCTTTCATTTAGAACAGTGGGTACGAAAGAAAAGTATTGCAAATCTATTTGCGCTTGTAGGGGGAATTCCGCAGGGCTAAGCTTGTATGAAGTACCTATATCGTATTGCTTGCTTGCTCTGGTATAGCCTGCTTTGGCTTCGATGCCATAAATGATGTTATAACGGGTGGCGATGTTTACATTTGCTCCCTCATTCATCCCGAAAAAAGTATCCAGGGGCTCATTGCTTACATCGCCATAAAATCTGTGAGCCAGGTGGATTTCGCCTTCATTGGCGTTTAGAGAGGTGGGAGTAAACAAGGAAAAGGTGGAATTTTGATATCCATACAGCACTGTAAACACACCAATTAGAATACAACATATTGCAATCTGCTTCATGATGAACCTCTGATTATTTTTTTTGTTCCTTGCTCATAAGATAAACGGAGGAAGAAGGTGGGCAAATGATAGTTACACAGGGGATGGAATTGTGACAATTCATCATATCTTTGGTAATGGGGGGGCAGAGTTCATAAGAGACTGTTCAGCGAAGAAATATATTGACAGATTATCAAGATAGGGTTTTCTAGTGTCATTGAGGTAGATGATAAGCATCTTGTATAATCATCGTTTAGTGCTGTCATTCGTTTCTTAGGTAAACTCTGAAATGGCAAGAAATTGAATTGGTGCAGTTTCTTAGCTTTCGAGTATAACATTCTAAAGGAGTTATGATGAGACAAACTCTTAGGAAGTCTATTTTTTTGATGAGGTTCAAATCATCGGTATCTTGGGCTAAGCTGACTACTGTTTATTCAATTCCCTTTATAAATTATGCAAATTATCTTCTAACATGGACTCACTACAAAACATCCGGTTCGAGAAGAGCACACATCATCGCACATCTACAATGTATCGCTTCTAACGTAAAACCGGAGGATTTGTGACAGTCTATATCTAACTAATACCTCAATTGTCCAATGGAGTCTTAGCTATATCTATCTTTATAGACTAAGGCAGAATAGCTCTGTATAATACGGAGTAGTATAA
>JAQVMI010000419.1 GCA_028703735.1 Candidatus Cloacimonadota bacterium
ACCGTAGCAGCCGGAGCAACTGTGTCAGCATAACTGGTAGCTCTAATCCATTCATTACCGGTGGTGTATGCGTCTATGCACCAGTCAAAACCACTTGCTGCAGTCCAGGCAGCTGAACTGGCACCGTAGTAGCTGTTACCATAACTGGCAGTAGAACCGACTAAATGAGGCATTCCACCGTTTGTAACACAATATACTGATACATAGAAGTTAGTTGATATAGTGAGCGGTGTGGCAAGCACATCCTCAATGTCCACTAAGCTGGTGGCAGTATAAGTGGGGGAAGTGTAAAGAGCCGTTCCGGTTCCAGTAGGTCCATAGATTTTGAAATAGAAGTTGGTTGCGGTTCCCCAAGTTGCATCTGATGGTTGGTAGAACAAAGCACGCAGTTTGGAGATAGTAACACCACTCGACCACATACCAAAATCTTCAATAGTGAATTTAGTAGCTTTCTCGCGATTGGTTGTAGCCGCGGTCAAATAAGTATCCGCATCATCATAGTTAGTATAACCCATCCAGCCTTCAGTACGATCACTTTGGTGTTGAATAGGAAGATTCTCTATGATATGCGTATCTGCAGAAAGGCTGGGTTTTTTGTTAAACTGATCAACAATGCGACGGTTACCACGAGTTGAAGTAGTTAACCATAGCTCATATTCCAGATCAGCAGTTCCACTGGGGTTACTGATAGCTAAATTAATATCCGACGTTTCATCGGGATATAAACTTGCGGAAATAGTTTGGGGATTAGCCGAAAGCTCTGCCCAAGTAAGATACAGGTTCTGGGTGGTTGTATTGCCGTTGGTTACATCAACTCCACTTTGAGATGAATCGAAGTAGAATTGACCTGTGGCACTACATGCCAGTGTATGAGTTCCTACAAGCAAATTGTTTAACTGGTAAAAACCATTAGCATCGGATGTAACAACCTTTGTTCCCGCTGTAACCGTTGCACCCACGATGGGGGTAGTGGTTCCTTGGCGATATACGTAACCACTCACATTCCCAAAATAGGGAGTCCCCGGAGAGCTGCTATCACTAACTGATACATCATCAATCATGAGCATAAACATGTCTGTGGATGCATTTACAATTGCGAGGTAAACCGTTGGCTGATTAGCGCAGGCAGCAGGTAAGCTATAGGTATAGTTGGTCCACGCATTGGGCACAGAAGCCTGTGTTGCTAAAAGCGTGAAGCTACCGGGAACAGTGGTGTTTGTGGTGGAATAATACACCTTGAAAGTTTCAAGGTAACTGGAACTATAGGACATTGCCCAGAAACTAAGAGAAGGTGAACCTGCCAAAGTTAATGCAGGTGATATTAGCCAGTCATTATTGGGCACTGCACTTTGATTATACATTGACATCGCGTACTTAGCACCAATATGAGGAGTAGCAGCACCCGTAGCAGGAGTTGTATTGGCTGGATTAAAGACAATCCAGCTTGTCATAGTGGAAGAATTGGTGAAGGTAACTCCACTAATTCCACCAACTGTTCCTGTATCAACACTATAAGTGCTCCAAGGCGGGAAACTTACCACGAAATCACTATAGCCTTCAAAGCCATCTGAGAACACAGATGATAGTGCATTACCTGAGAGATTTATAGCAAGTGTACCACCATTAGTGGTGATTACGAATGACTGAGGGTCGGAACCATAATTTATCGGTTCATAGCTAAAGCCAAACTCATGCACCTGACCTGCTACTAATGTAACAGCGGAGTTTAAGTTTGTTTTGTACTCAGTGCCACTGAGATCAGTAACGCTGGTAATAGTCAAAGTCCCACCAGTAGTGTTGGAAAGCTGGAAGGTATTTCCAGAATAGGAAGCATCACCGGGTGCAAGAGCACCTGCATCCCAGGATGTGATGTTTAATGCAGCAGTTGGTGTTGGGGAAACCCAAAGAGCGGGACCTGTTACTTCATCAATGATCCAAGCTCTGTTTTGTGATGTAGAGAGGGAGCAATAAGTTTCAAATACAAAGTAATAATCACCCGGGGTAAGCGTGTTAGTGGCATAAGTGAATGTTTGGGCACTATTAGTAAGTGAAGCATTCGTTCCAAAATACGTGAAAGGAGCCGTACCAGTTGTGGAATACCCAACCTTGATCTTCTCGCTTCTGGCGGTTGCGCCAGCTCTGGCTTTAAAGACTAAAGCAGGAGAAGTTGCACCTACGGTGACTTTGGTTGTACGAAGTTGTTTTCCGCTTTGAGATGCACCTGTAGCAGTAGCGTTGTATCTTGCAGAATACGCACCGGTAATATAATTAGTAGCAGAACGTGCAAAACCAGCAACAGGCAAAGACCAACCGGTAGGCGGGAAGGTAGTGCCTTCAAAACCTTCACTTAAAGTGAAGTTTGCGCTACCAGGTGTAATTCCAATAACAGCTGCTTGACCATTATTGAAAGTATCTCCGCCAGGATTAAGAGCTGCAAGAGTGAAATAACCATTATACCAGCCATCCCATCCCCAGTTCAAGTGGAAGGAATTTGTTCCCGTGTAGCCGTCGAGGATAAAAGCATGCCCTCCGGTAGGTCCGGAACCACTGTAATAAATCGGGCGTCCATTATCCAATTCACCACGCATCAGGGTATCCCAAGCATCTGTGGTATATGATGATTTATTCTTATATTGTGCTGAACTGGCATATCTGAAGTAGGAAGTTAATGCTCCGGGAACATCCGTGCTGTATGCACCGGAACCTTCCGGATCATAGTCCATGCTTACCGAAACACCAGCTTGATAACAAAGGGTTGCCACTGAGGTGTTAGCAGCGGTTACGGAATTTGGCATACCTGCCCAATTGTAGGTTGTTCCGCCAAAATTGGC
>JAQVMI010000420.1 GCA_028703735.1 Candidatus Cloacimonadota bacterium
TTTGGATCTTTCACAAGGGATTTGTTTAGGTATTCGATAGCATCATTTTGTTTGCCTAACATACTATAAGAAGCACCTAAATAGTAATTAGCATCCTTTAGCTCGGGGTTTAAACCCATTGCAACTTTCAAGGATTTTTCGGCTTCCACATAATTGCCCGAAGAATAGTAATTGATGGCGATGTTATAGATTTTATCCACTTCATTGGAGATAAACTTGTCCAATTCTCCAATTAGGGATGTTTCTAAGTTTGCCCAGCGATCCTGTTTAAATTTGCTTACCGAAAAGTTTAACTGTTTAAGTTCAGATGTTCTTGCACTAAACAACTTCAGGTTAATGGAATAGCTATCACCCCGTGAAGAAGTAATATTACCAGTGGCTAAAACATCGCTGGAGGTCATTTCCACCAGCTCTTTCATTTCTTCTACTTCCAGAGCATCCACGTCTTTATAACCAGAAAGTTTGAATTGTGCTGCTACCTCTTCCATATCTAACAATTCGTATTGAGGATGGCTGGCAAAAGCATGATTCAAATCGCGGACGGAAAGCATCTTTTCTATATAGCGACTTTGGGAATCCATAGCTTTTAGGGGTAAAATTGCCACTTTCGTAGTGATTCCCGTGTAAGGCTCGTTAGTAGTAGTTGGTGTTTGCGGGACTGCGCGGTTAGCTGTGCAAGAGGCAAGCACAAGCGTGGCTGCAATCACGATCAGAAACCATTTGTTCATTGTTCCTCCACAATTATCTTATGTAATAATCTCGTTTATACACCAGAAATTTAGCATTGACTATCTGTCAAGCAAAACCCTGTGTTTACTTATAAAATCCAGAATTGTTCCGGTATGAATGCTGATATATTCACCCATGTCTTTTCTTATTATTAAAGCTCCATTGATATCAATGCCAATTACTTCTGCTTCTATGGTTAAACCACCTAATTCTATACGTGCCCATCTGCCTTTACCAAACAAGTTTTCATTACAATAGGTAAGATAGGATAAATCACTGGAAAGATTCTTGTCTTTACTCTCTATGCTTTCGATAAGAGATTGGCAGAGATATCTATTTGAAACGTCAAACCCTATTATGTCCTTCAGGCTAACCGCTCCAAACTTGCCTAAGTTTTTATCGATAGCATTGTTTGTGTTTAGCCCAATACCAATGGTATAAGTCTTTTTGGCTGGTACATACCTGCATAATATTCCCCCCAGTTTATGATCATCATAGATTATATCATTAGTCCATTTAATCTTCAATTTGTTTTGTAAATTTACAAATAAACTAAGTAAACATTCATGAATGCAGAACCCTACATAAAGAGCAAATGAAGGGACAGAATGCTCCAGATACAAATCGAAAGTAAACCACAACCCACCAGGTGGAGAAAGCCAAATATGGTTAGCTCTGCCAATTCCATCTTTCTGAGTTGCAGCCCTTACCACAATGGGTGAATCTATTGATTCCTTTAATCGCAAATACTCGCTCATCGTGCTGTCTAATTCATCATAGTAGTAGTATTTCCTCATGAACGTTTTAATCCTCTATAAACATAGCATCGCCATAGCTGAAAAAGCGATAGCGTTCAGATACTGCAATTTTGTATGCCTCAGTGATAAATTCATAGCCTCCGAAGGCAGAAATCATCATAAGAAGAGTAGATTGGGGAAGGTGAAAATTAGTAATCAAGGCATCCATAACCTTAATATCAATTCCAGGATAGATGAATATATCTGTCCACTTTGAACCGCTGTGCAAGAAACCACCTTCCCAGAAGCTCTCTACGCTCCTGGCACTGGTTGTTCCCACACATATTACTCTGCGATTTTCTTGTTTGGCTTTGTTTATAGCCTCAGCAGTTTCCCGTGGAATTGTGGCAAGCTCTGCATGCATCACGTGATCTGTAATCTTTTCCGTTTTAACCGGGCGAAAGGTGCCTATTCCCACATGCAGTATTACCTCGTGAATGTGCACTCCTTTATCCGAAATACTTTTCAATAAAGGGGCATCAAAATGTAACCCGGCTGTTGGAGCTGCTACAGAACCAAGTTCTTTGGCATATACTGTTTGATAACGAAGCCTGTCTGCCTCGGAATCACTCCGTTCTATATACGGTGGTAAAGGTAAGTGACCAATACGCTCTACTTCTTCCCAAAAAGGGACAGTGCTTTCGAAGTGCAAGTCACGAAGACCTTCGCTATCTCCCTGGCTTACAAATGCCTTAAGGTTTTCCGAAAAGATTACCCATTGCGGTTGCTTTAGCCTTCTACCAGGTGAAACCATGCACTTCCAGGTATTTTCGGCAGTTTGATGCAGCAATAGTACTTCAATGCTACTGCCATTTATCTTGGTTCCAAACAGCCTGGCAGGGAACACCTTGCTACTGTTTACAATTAAAACATCGCCAGAATGGAGCAAACTCAGGATATCACCGAACTCACGATGTGTGATGGACCTGTTGTTTCTTTTTAAGTGCAGAAGGCGCGATTTACTACGTTCTACAGCAGGATGCTGAGCGATTAATTCTTTCGGTAAAGGGTAATCATAAGCCTTCAAAGTTAATAGATCAGTGCTCATGACCTCACTCTTAGGGGAACTTGTTGTGCGCTTTTCAGGGTAGCCACAAAACTCCCGATGGTAATCTTGCTTTCAAGGCGAACTGGGATTTTATGTTCATCGTTTGTTATCCAGATTAGAATTCTGCCACTTTGCTTAAATACCGCTTCACCCTTTAGTTTGGGTTCTATAACCAGACATTCAACCTCACCAAAGATGCTTTTTATTTTTTCTTTGCGGTGAACTACAACCTCGGTTTTCATTACTCTGCCATCG
>JAQVMI010000421.1 GCA_028703735.1 Candidatus Cloacimonadota bacterium
TTGATTGGTTTTTTGAACGATGCTTACGAGGGTTACGATAGTGTGAAAAACACTGATGGGCTAATTCAAACCCTCTCCAGTTTAGGCAGAAACTATGCTACCTACGAAACAAATCATGCGGAATTCTGCTATCGTAAAGCGATGGAACTGGCTAAAACTTATAAGTTTACTCTGGAATTGGGCACTTTATATTCACTTATGGGTGATGTATTGATGATTCAAGGCAGGTTTCAATCCGCCGAAAAATATTATCTTCAGGATTATGAATTATCGAACAGCGATGATTCGCTGCGCAGAAAAGCATATATAAATAGAAACATCGGCAGAATATTCCAGATTCAAAACAGGCTGGTGGAAGCGATTCATCACCTTAATATCTCGCTGAATTATTTCGACAAAGTGAACGACCGCACAAATTATGGATATGTGGCTCTGCGCCTCTGCCAATGCTATCTGGATAAAGACGATTTGAAGGAATCCAAAATAATGGAACGGAACGTCCGAACCATATTTGGGGTTAATAATGGCTTCGAATCCTCTCTGTGCGATATGATGCTGGGAATGATTTACCGTAAAGAACAATATCACGAAGCTGCTATCCAAATATTGCAGAAAAGCCTTAGAAGTCAGGAACAATACGCCCAAAGCTTTGCCTATGTAAGAACCAATCTGGAGCTTGCAAACGCATATCGTGATCTGGCAGATATGGAATCCTATAAACGCGAATTGGTGAAGGTTATCAAGCTTTCGCGCCATCAATACATACAGGAGATAGAGGATAAGGCACTGGATTTACTGCGGGAAGTGGACGAAAAAGAATGGTCACGCCTGCGTAATATTGTTTATTTAGGTGTCTCATCCGAAAATCAGGAGAGCAAGGAGATGAAAATCTCTGTAATGTATGCTGATATCAGAAATTACTCTCGCTTAACCCACGATAATGAAAGCACTAAAATGGCAGAATTTGTAAATGATTTCTTCAATATCGTAAGCAGAATAGTCTATTCGCATGGTGGCTTTGTGAATAAGTATATCGGGGATTGCGTAATGAGTTTGTTTGGGCTGGATAACGAATTTCTGAATGATGATGAAAGCGTGCTCTTGGATTCTGTAACTGCTGCTTATAAAGCTGCATTGGAGATTTCCAAATCCACAGAATTGCTTACCAGGCGATGGGAATTGAAAGGTGATATCGAAATTGGGATTGGAATTGCCAGTGGTTCTGTGATTGCCGGATATTTTGGCAGCCTGGAACGGATGGAATTCTCGGTTATTGGCTCCACAGTGAATTTAGCTTCCCGAATTCAAAGCTTTGCCACAAAGGATTATGCCCTGCTTTGTGAAAATTCTGCACAGATATTGGCAGGATTTCCACATATAAAAGAACACGAACCCTTGGTGTGTAAAGGATTCTCGGATAAAGTGAAGGTGTTTGCACTTATGTACCCTTAGCATAGAACATAGCTAAATTTGCGAAATCTCTTGACAAGAGTTAAGCAAACTTTATTTTGAATCCACCTATTTTCTAAGGGAGGTTCAATTAATGAAGCAATGTCTTATTGTTCTTGCAGTGTGTTTCGCAATCCTGGCTGGATGTGCCAGCTATCAAAGCGAAAAACCCCAAAAAACCCTCGCCATCACCCCCACCACTTCCACACCCGTTGTGGATGAAGCTATCAGCTTGAAAAAGAAAGTAGCCATAGGAAAATTTACCAACGAATCACGTTTGGCAAATAGCTTTCTAAATGAAGGCAGCGATACCAGGGATAAAATGTCCAAAGCTGCCACCGATATCTTAACCGCAAAACTTGCCATGACCAAACGCTATATACTAATAGAACGTCAGGATGATATGGCAGTAAGCACAGAACAGCAAATTTCCAATATCCAATCCTACAATATCCCTGCCGATTACCTTATTTTGGGTTCTATCTCAGAATTTGGCAGAAACACCAGTGGAAACGTTGGTTTAATAGATCGCACCAAGAAACAATCTGCCTATGCCAAAGTTACTCTGCGGCTTGTGGATACCCGCAACGGCATGATTATCTTTGGTGAAGAAGGTAGTGGTGAAGCATTCAGTGAAACCGGAACTGTTTTGGGAATGGGTTCTCAGGCTGGGTTCGACGAAACCTTAACCGATAAAGCCATAGATGCAGCCATTGGAAGCGTTATTCAGAACCTGATAAATAAGCTTTCTCACGATCCCTGGCGCTCCTATGTGCTTAGCATGGAAGGAAGCCAGATTTATATTGCCGGTGGAGAGAAACAAGGCATAAAAGCGGGAGATACCTTCAAGGTTTATCAACGTGGCAAACAAGTGATAAATCCCCAAACTAAAATCCCGGTGGAGCTTCCCGGAACACAAATTGCCACCATCAAGATAGTAAACACCATCCCCGGAGAAGAGCTTACAGAGCTTTCGCTGGCAGAAGTGATTCAAGGGACATTTTCGGCGGGTGATATAGCCAATTTGTATATAAGTGATAAATAGGGAGAACAGATGAAAACATCAGTTATTGCACTATTATTAATCCTGCTATTACTTGGTGCATGTAGCACAGCAAAAATGAACCAGGGTTCCATTATGAGAGGGGATTATGGTTCATTGAGATTAGTTGGGGATCCCATTGGACGCATTGTTACCCTGGATGGCAATGTAGTAACCCTGGATACCAATAAGAAAGTAAATATCTTCGAATTGAAAACCGGAACCTACCTCCTGGAAATACGTTCAGGTGGAGCTGTTCTGCTATCTCAAAAACTCTTCATCACCCAAGCTCAAACCAATGAGGTGAAAATGCCATGAAAACTTGTTTAGGCTTACT
>JAQVMI010000028.1 GCA_028703735.1 Candidatus Cloacimonadota bacterium
AGCAGATTTGCAGGCGAAGCTGATTAAATGCACCAAACCAGAAGGAGCAATAATTACCGCCTACCCTGTGAAAGATCCTGAACGCTACGGAGTGGTGGAATTCGATGCCTCACAAATTGCCATAAGCATAGAAGAAAAGCCTGCTAAACCAAAATCTAACTATGCTGTGCCTGGTTTATACTTTTACGATAACAGCGTGGTGCAGATTGCGAAAGAGATAAAACCATCACCCCGTGGTGAATACGAGATTACCGATGTAAACAGAATCTATTTGGAAAGCGGAAGTTTGAAAGTGATGGTGTTTGGCAGAGGAACAGCCTGGCTGGATACCGGTACCTTCGATTCATTGATCCAAGCCTCACAATTTGTCTCTATAATAGAACAAAGACAAGGTTTCAAGATTGGCTGCATAGAAGAAGTTGCCTTCCGTATGGGCAATATTGATAAAGAACAGCTACTAAAGATAGCGGAACCAATTAGGAAAAGCGGCTATGGAGAATATTTGATAAACATGATAGCGGGCAAGGTTTAAAAGATGCAGGCAGTTCATAAAGCCTGGGATTCGCAATTCTTTGGCAAAGAAATCTATGAGCTTGTCCTGGATGATGCGGACACAAAAAATCCTGCTGAAATACTCCAGGCATATCCCACTGTATTTTGGCAATCCCAAACAAATATTGGAGATTTTAAGCACATAAATTTGCTGTTACAATCTGGTTTCACATGGGCAAGTAACTCTGTGAAATTCGCCAAAACCTCTTTGAATGCACTTCCCAAACAAAATGTTCTTACAAAGGCAAGAATGGAGGATTTGGAGCAGATTCGTTTGTATCTTCCCGGTTTATATACCGATAGCAGATACCGTATCCGTGGCTTTTTTACCGAAGCAGACGCAGACAGGTTTTACGATATTTGGCTGCAAAAGGCTTATAGTGGAGATTTTGACGATGAGATATTAGTTCTATTGATGGGTGATGTTGCTGCTGGATTCGTAACTTTGAAATATCTGAATCAACATGCAAAGATTGGGCTTATTGGAGTTAATCCCGCATTTACAGCCAAAGGGATAGGAACAAGTATCCTAAGCTCTCTGGAGGCTCATTGCCAAACAATGGAGATAAGCACAATTAGCGTTCAGACTCAGCTTGCCAACCTTCCGGCAATAAAACTCTACGCTAAAATGGGCTACAATATTACCGAGATAACCTCCTGGTTCTACAAAGCGGAGAAGATGATATAATGCTGATATCTGTGATTATTCCCTTTTATAACACCCGAGAATGTGTGCGTCCCTTGTATGACAGACTGCTTACCACTCTAAACCGCTCAGGCTGGCAGTTCGAGCTAATTTGTGTGGATGATAAAAGCCCTCAAAAAGATTGGGAAGTAATAGAAGATTTGGCACAGGCTGATAAAAGGGTCAAACTGGTTCGCCTGGTTAGAAACTTTGGACAGCAAGCTGCAATTTCTGCCGGGTTGGCAAAATCCTGTGGTGATTGGGTTGTAGTGATGGATGCAGATTTGCAGGATAAACCGGAAGAAATTCCCAACCTGCTACACAAAGCTATGGAAGGATACAATATAGTTTTTGCACTAAGAGGCAGAAGAAAAGATACGTGGCTCAAAAAGCTGTATTCTTGGATGTTTCACCGCATGTTTAAATTGCTGTCCGGGATGGAAACTGATACCAGAATTGGTAATTTTGGAGTTTATAGCCGCAAGGTTATAAACGCTTTTCTTACCTTGAAAGAAGGGTTCAGAGGCTTTAACATGCTGGTTTCCTGGCTTGGTTTCGATTACACCTGCATCGATGTGGATCATCAGGAAAGGATTATTGGGAAATCCTCTTATACCTTCAAAAAAGGCTTGCTTTTAGCCATGGATGCCTTTGTTGCTTTTTCGGATACACCTCTAAAATTAACTGCTCTAAGTGGATTCATTCTGGCATTTATCTCCATGCTGGTGGGGATCATTTTCCTAATCCGCTTTTTCCTTGGCTATACCTTGCTATTAGGGTGGACAAGCCTTATTTTATCCATTTGGTTCTTAAGTGGTGTCATAATCATGATAATGGGTATTATCGGGCTGTATTTAGGCAAAATCTTTGCGGAAACGAAGAACCGTCCTCACTATCTGATAGACTATACGATAAATATTGATGAATAGTGGTTCCAATTTGCTGGGTTAAGGTGCGATGAAGATAAATAGGTATTTACTCCTTTTCTTTGGTTATTTGCTGTATAGTCTGGTGGCAGTAGTAGCAAAGTATTCTGCAATTTACCCTTTTTTTAGTTTGGCATCTCTCACGAGTTATGCCATAGTGCTATCCATGCTGGTTTTATATGCCTTCATCTGGCAGATATCTTTGCAGAGTTTTTCCTTATCTCTTGCCTATATGTGCAGGGGTTCTTTGGTTATATTGGCAATGTTTTGGTCCAAAGTGATATTTAAAGAAAGCATTACTACCAGGAATCTTGTGGGAGCAGGATTTGTAATTATTGGCATAATTCTATTTACCGGCAATCAGGAACAAGCACTATGAATTGGCTGATAATGATGGCAAGCGTGGCAATAGGGAGCTTGGCTCAGATACCCCTAAAGAAATCTGCGCAGAAAACCTCTTCCCTAAATGCAAGATACTTCATAAACCTATACACTGCTGTTGGTTATGGCATGATGTTTATTGCTTCTATCCTCAGCTTTTGGGCAATCAGAAAATTAGGTATCCAGTTGGCAGCCATGATAGAAACTACAGGATACATTTACATTATGCTGATAGGCTACTTCGTTTTTAAAGAAAAGATTACATTGCGCAAACTATTTGCCTGCGCTCTCATCATCTGCGGAATAATTATTTATACAGGATAAAGTATGAACATCCCCTTTAACAAGCCATATTTCACCGGAAACGAACTTATCTACATGAAGGATGCAATAGAGCGGGGACACATTTCTGGCAATGGATATTACACCAAGCTGTGTCAGCAATATTTCCAGAATCGCTATGGCTTTGCCAAATGCTTGCTTACTTCATCCTGCACCGATGCCCTGGAAATGGCGGCAATTTTGCTAAACATCCAGCCTGGAGACGAGGTAATTATGCCCTCTTACACCTTTGTTTCCACCGCCAATGCCTTTGTGCTCCGAGGTGCCAAAATTGTTTTTTGTGATAGCCGAAGCGATCATCCTGGAATGGATGAAACCTTGCTGGAAGGGCTTATAACCCCCAAAACCAAGGCTATTGTTCCGGTTCATTATGCAGGTGTTGCCTGCGATATGGATATGATATTGCAGGTGGCATCACAATATGGCATTCCAGTAATAGAAGATGCTGCACAGGCAATAGACAGCTTTTACAAGGGCAAACCTTTGGGAAGTTTTGGTCAGCTTGCCTGTTTTTCATTTCACGAAACCAAGAACATCTCTGCGGGTGAGGGAGGATTGTTAGTGGTAAATGATCCTGCGTTAATCTCCCGAGCCGAAATTATCTGGGAAAAAGGAACCAATCGCGCAGCTTTTTTCCGGGGAGAAATAGATAAATACGGTTGGGTGGATATTGGTTCTTCCTTTTTACCCTCCGATATGATCGCAGCTTTTTTATGGGCTCAATTGGAGCACTTATTAGAAATTCAAACCCGCAGAAAGCAAATCTGGAAGCTTTATCGGGAAGCATTGGCAGATCTACCTGCAAAGCTATTTGTAAACCTGCCCTTTGTTCCAGACTATGCCACAAATAATGCTCACATGTTCTATTTAACTACTGCCGATGCTGCGATGCGAAACCAGATAATCTCCAAGCTAAAAAGCAATGGGATTTTGGCGATCTTTCATTATCTGGCACTTAATAACTCACCCTTCTATCGCAATGTAACGCAAACAGGCACCTCAATCAACTCGGAACATTACACAGATTGCTTATTAAGGCTGCCACTTTATTATGAACTTCCAGATGATATTCCTGCCCAAATTGCAGAATTGCTGAACAGCTTGTGACACACCTACACACCCGAAAACCTTTAAATATAACCCCACTACTGTTAATTCTGCTTAGCATTGCAGGCTCTCTTAGCGTCCTTATCTGGGGATTTAACAAAGCCTTCGATCTTACAGATGCCGGCTATTATCTGCTGCGATATCAGGATAATCAGCCCTTGGAAGCCGGAGGTTTTTTATACGACCATATTTTGATAAAGGCAATGCTACCCAATACCTGGCGGCATATAATCCCCTTAAGGGTTTTTGGTATGGTGCTGAACCTGGTTAGCACCCTCTTATTATCCCTGGCAGTGTTTAGCCTATCCAAAAAATGGGGAAGGCACACAGAATCCTTAAAATACATATTCTGGCTTATTTATGCAGGATTTGTGTTTTCTTATGCAGGTTCTCCCGGCGAGCTTTCTTACAACACCCTAAACCAGTTTCTAATCATCAGCGCAGCAGCACTATTAATAATCTCCCAAAGCTCCCGGGGTGCAGCCAAACTTGCCATCATTTTTTGTGCGGGATTCTTAACCTCTATCAGCCTGTTAATAAAGCTGCCATCGGGGCTAACTGCTGCAATTGCCGGAGTGGTTTTTTTGCTTTTTACAGCTAAAAACAGATGGTATGCCCTCCTAAGCTTTAAAGCAGGGATAATTTTTAGCTTAGCGATTGTTTATCTAACGGTTAAGCCGGATTTCATGGAATATTTCATCACTGGCTATTTGACCATCGGAAAGGGTAACGAATATGGCTCCAAACTACTTATTTATTCCCTTTATGAAATCTGTTTACGAAACCTGTATGTTTTTTTGATTGCTTTTGCAGCCAATCTTGCCTTGTGGTTTGCCGCTTTGCAGCATAAACCAAAGATAAAGCAATTTATCCAAACTGCTGTGTTTATTATCCTTGCAATATTCTTTGGCAAATCTGTGATACAGCATTTCCAGGGATCTATGTTTGTTTCGGATACCTTGATGTTCATTGTTTATCTGCTTGTTTTCCGCCTGGTTTTTAGCTCACTTAGCCCAGCATCACTTTTCCCCAAAACAAGCAAATCCTCCTTTACCAATGCAAAAGGAAAAGCGATAGCCCTTTACATCAGGGAAAATTACCAAAGCTTAGCTCCCCTTATTTATCTGTTAATCCTGCCATATATTGGTGCCTTGGGAACCAATAACCCGCTTAACTGGGGGGCAAAATTCTATTACTCTGCCACCTTGGGGGCTTTGGCACTGCTATCTGCCCTGCATTATTCCAAATTGCTGAAAATTACCACCTGCTGCCTGGCTGCCTATTTAATGATTCTTGGGGTAGCGCAGTATGTTCAATACCCTTACAGATCCAAAGCTCTCTACACACAAAAGTATGCGTTTCATGGCATTAAGCTGGATTACAACAAGATGCAGTATTTGCAGGAAATAGAATCTGCCCTGAAAGATGAGGGATTTGTGGCAGAACAAGGCATAATTGTGGCATACAAGAATCCCGGATTAGTATATCTGCTGCACAGTTACCATCCGGGGGGTGTATTGTGGTCTAAGGAAACTGAAGATGCCTATTTTGCCCTTTTGCAACATACTTCAGCACCAATGAAACCGTTAATAATCGGAAACGATAAACCCATCACAAAAAGTTTTGCTAAAAAGCTGTTTAGTGCCACAGGCATCATTTTTTCCACAGATTACCGTTTGGTAAAGAAAATCCGGCATTACGAACCCGGCAAATATACCTATCTATACCTACCTATAGCAGCGCAAAAATAAGCCTTGCTGCCGGGTTTAGCCACCCTTCAGCCCTTCCAAATTCCACATTTTGCACACTTTTCTTACAGCCTGCTTCAAGGCACCCTGCACTTACCTTGCAGTTACTAATTATACTACAGGGTAAGATAAGGGATAGCTAATATACGCTGTTAGAAAGGTGGGCGAAGTTAACTCGGTTTATCTGGCAATTTAAGAATTTAGAAAGATCATAGAAAAATCTGGAACGCCGAATTTAGTCGGTTGGATTGCCAGATTTATCTGGTTTAGGTGGGAGAAAAATGGCGGAAGTTGTTTACTAAGATTGAGAAAAGCACTGAAAGTGCGAAAAATCATAGCGAGGGTGTGAAACGAAGTGTAACCCCTCGGAAGAAAAAGATTAGTTTGCAAAGCCCTTTATGGGCGATACATTATGCTAAGTGACAACATTTATGCTGCTTATGTCGCCCACATTTTTATTGAATCTTATAGCTTGCTCTATTCAAATAGTGTGCTATAATGGTGGAAAAGGGATAATCGCCCGCAAGACTTAGAGTCTGTCCCCTTGTTATCCCTTCCACCAACCTAAAGGTCTTAGAGTAACTTGGCACTTGATGTCTTAAACAAATGGAAGACTTAAGGTTGGATTCAATTTAATTGTGGAGGAAAAATGAACACGAATCTTTATCTTGGCATCGATGTCAGCAAAGGTTATGCTGATATGGTCATGCTGGGAGCTAACAAGACAGTTGTTGGCAAACCGTTTCAGTTGTATGATATTGATGAGGGTTACAAAGCTCTTGACTGTTACCTTGAGTCTATAGTCAAAGAGTATAAACCCAGTCTGATTTGCGCGGCAGTTGAAAGCACCGGATCTTTTGAAAACCACTGGCTTGAGGTTTTGTATGAGCTTGGCAGCAAATACCCCCTCAAAGTAGCACGACTTAACCCACTTGGTGTTTCAAAATACCGCCAAGCGGACATGAAGGTTCAGGTAACCGATAGATCAAGCAGCATGGCTATTGCCGGATATTTGATCAATCATTCCGACAGGATAGTGTATTATGAACCAGATGCTTATGCTAAATACAGATCATATCTGAGCCATATTGATCTGCTGATCAAACAGAAGGTCCAGCTGTCTAACATATTGCATCAGTATTTGTATAGCTGCTTTCCAGAAATCTTGCCTTATTGCCGTAACGGGTTTTCGAAATCTATGCTGGATCTGCTGGAACATTATCCCAGTTCATCAGCCCTGGCAAAATCCAGGCTCAGCAAACATAACAAAATCGCTTACATTTCTAGCAATAAGTGGCTGACCTTGAGAGACAGATGCAAGCTTAGAGCAGACAAAACTTGTGATGAGCTTATCAGTTCTGTGATTGTAGATACTGCCAAACAGATCAGGGATAAGATCACACTTATTAACAATATGTATGATACACTGTATTCAAAGCTGCCAGAGAACCAGTTAGAAATCATGGTCAGTATGCCGGGAATTGGCAAGAAAACAGCCGTTATCCTGCTATGTATAATCGGAGACATTAACCGTTTTAGTTCTCCACACCAGATAGTTGGGTACTTTGGACTGTATCCTGTTATCAATGAAAGCGGGGACGGCAAGAAGAAACCTCATTTATCCAAGAAAGGCAATACAATGCTTAGAAAACACCTTTTTATGTCAGCTTTGGTAGCTTGTAATCACGATCCTCATCTTGGGACGATCTACCACAAAGCAGTGGAAAAGGGATTGTCCAAGAAAGCTTCTATTTGTAAAGTGATGAAGAAAATGCTGAGAATGATATATGGAATGCTGCTAAGTGGGAAAGCTTATGATGCCTCTATTGATACTTCATACCGAGATAGATATAAACCAAAGCCAAAGCTTGATGTGGAAAGCTTGGAAGGCATTTCCAAAACACTGAATAGCCTGATACAAGTAGCCCCCATCTCACGAAAGAATGCTCATATTCGAAAAGAGCAGACAGAAGCCATAGCACGAACTCAAAGTTCAAAAGGACAGTCTGCTGCTCCTTCCGTTTTTCTTCCAAAAAAGAATAGTCTGAATCACCTATAAAACAAGGAGAAAAAACTTGACTTTAAATAGAGTAACAAGGGGCTGATTGTTTTATTTGCAATGCCGTCGAGGGGTTACGCTTCGCTTCACACCCTCGCTATGATATTACGCCCTACGGGCTGTGCCAATAATAGCCTATTCTGCCTTACACACGAGGCGTGTGTGGTACGATTTCCGTAGAAACAGCCGCCCCGGCTGTTCACACACGAGGCGTGTGTGGTTACGATGTTGGAGGGGAATTTCAGGCAAAAAAAAGTGGCTCCGAAAGAGGGATTCGAACCCCCGACCTAGTGGTTAACAGCCACCCGCTCTACCGCTGAGCTATTTCGGAACACTTTGTGAGAGCAAAATCTTGGGGATGGGTTAAATTGTCAACCAGAAAATTACGTAGCAGTAGCAATAAGGCAGTCATCGCATTCTGCAAGATGACTTTTTAGCAGGTTATGCAGCTTGCCGGTATCCCTCGTTTGCATCAGTTTTGCCAGGTTTTTGGGGTTTCGCACCAGCATAGAAAGGCTTTGTATTAGTTTTAACTGTGCTTCCGGTTTTTCTAAAGGACTTATGGTAAAGAACACAAGTTTTACCCCTATGCCATCCGGACTATCCCAATCTATCCCATAATCTGTTTTCACCACAAAAAGCTTGCTGCTATTCAACCCCTTCAAACGTGCATGGGGAAAGGCTACTGCTCGCCCTACAGCGGTGGACATCTGGTCTTCACGCGTTAAAACTTCGTTTTTCAGGTAAGACTCGGGAACTCCAATTCGGTTAGCAGCTTTGGCAATAAGCGTTTTTAACAATTCATCCTTGGTGCTGGAGCTATTATCCAAAAACACATCACCTTTGCTAAAGATGAAGTTCACCAGTTTGTTACGCACCTTACGCAGATTAAGGGATAGCCACGGTCCAAAGATAATTGTGGAAAATATTGAAGCTGCCACCACGCTTACAAAAACTCGCTCGTTTATTAGCTTGGCACTGTATGCCAGCATAGCTACAACGATATGCATTTCCCCACCTGCCGTATGAGAAATGGCAATACTGCTTAGGTTTACCTTATCTTGTTTCGCCCATATAGCACCCAAATAAGCTCCGATATATCTGGAAGCCACACCTAAAATGGTGATAAGAGCCACCAGGGGAATATCCAGATTTGCCAAAATGTTTATCTGTAAGCCTATTTTGGCAAAAAAGATAGGCACAAAGATGGAATACACCATGCGGTGAATGGTATGACGATCCTGCTCGTTTATATGTTTTGCTTCCCCCACCACAATACCTGCAATGAAAAAGCCAAATAGCGAATGTATCCCAATCTTCAGGGTAATAGCACCCATCAGCATCCCGATGATCACGATAAAGGTTGTTTTATAGCCGGTTTCATGCCCAATTTTTGTGTGAATAAGGGTTATGGCTTTATCCACTATCCGTTTTAACAGGGTTAAACTCACCAAAGTAAATGCCAAAGTAAGGACGATCAATCTGATAACAAAAGCAAATTCCACTACGCCATGAGCAAAAATCCCCAGGATAATGGTGAAAATCACCCAGCCCACAATATCATTAATGGTTAAAGCAGAAACAATCAGGAAACCCATATCTGTTTTTAGCACACCAAGTTCCTTTAAGCCACGTATGGCAACAGGCAACGCACTTATGGTCATAACAGAGGCAATGAACAAAGCAAAGATAGTTCTTTGGGAGGGATCTACAAGATAGGAAGAGGGCAAAAAGTAAAAGGGTAAAAAGCAGAGTGCAAGAGGAACAATAAGATCAATAAAACTAAGCTTTATGGCATCACCCCGCTGTTTCCACACCTTGGAAAAATTGATCTCAAGCCCTGTTTCCATTAGCAGAAAGAGGTTTCCAAACCAGGCAACCGTACCTAACATTGCCCATTGAACCGGTTCATTGGGAAAGATGTTTAGCTGCAAATCCGGGGCATAACGTCCAAAAATAGCAGGACCCAGGATTAAGCCAACCAACACATCACCTGTAATTGTGGGCTGATGTATTTTTTCCAGCAGAAAGCCAACCGCTTTACATGCCCCTAATAGCAAAGCAAATTGCAACAGGAAGATAAGCAGATGATGCTCTGTGATAACGTTCATAAACGTATGATTATTCTAAGAGGTGCTTATTTCGAAGATCAATGGCTCTTTATCTTTGGGGAATTCGGCAATGTGATAGGATTTTAAAATAAGATTTGCCACCTCATCTGCCTGCCTTAAGGTTGCAGCATGAACTTCACCTATTTTCTGCCCTACCTGAATCTTATCGCCAATTTTGGGATACAGCAAGGCACCGGCTCCATAATCTATAGTATCCGAAACCTGCATCCGCCCTGCTTTTATGCGCACTAAGGCATAGCCAATGGAGCGTGAATCAATCTGGTGTACATATCCACCTTTCTCTGCTATAATTGGCAGCACTGCTTCGGATTTTGCAAAAATAGAATAGTCCTCTATCACACCCGGATTACCACCTTGGGCAATGATGATCTGTCGGAATTTTTCCAGGGCTTCTCCGCTACTTATGGATTTGTCTATCAGTTCTTTAGCGGCTGTAAAATCTGTGGCAATGCCGGCACTGATGAGCATTTGTGCGGTTAAAGCAGTGGTAAGCTCGTAAGTATCAGGCAGGTAATTTCCTTTTAGATACTCTATTGCTTCTATCATTTCCAAGGCGTTGCCTACTGCATGCCCCAAGGGAGAATTCATATTGGAAAATACCACAGAAACGTGCTGTCCAAAGCTGTTTCCGGTATAAATAAGATGTTCGGCAAGTTCTTTTGCCCGCCTCAAATTTGGCATAAAGGCACCACTGCCAATCTTTAAATCTATCACCAGATGGCGTGCCCCCTCAGCAATTTTTTTGCTCATGATGCTTGCGGTAATCAAACCGGGGCTTTCCACGGTTGCAGTTACATCACGCAATGCATAAATGCGTTTATCAGCGGGAACAAGCTGGGCAGATTGACCAACTAAGGCAAAACCATATTTTAGTACCATAGCCTTGAACTCTTCCATGCTAAACGAGGTTATAAAACCCGGGATGGATTCCAGCTTGTCCAAGGTTCCACCTGTGTGCCCCAATCCACGTCCCGAAATCATGGGAACATACAGCCCCAATGAAGCAGCTATGGGAGCCAGCATCAGGCTTATTTTATCCCCCACCCCACCGGTGGAATGTTTGTCTGCCACAGGTAAATTGGGTTCGAAATCTATAGTTTTGCCAGATTGGATATAGGTTTTGGTTAGTGCTGCAATTTCTGCGGCTTCCAAGCCCTGAAAATAGCATGCCATAAGAAGTGCGCTCATTTGGTATTCGGCAATTTCGCCACAAAGATAGCCATTTACAAAGAAGGCAATTTCGCTGGAATCAAGCGGATTGCCATCACGTTTTTTTAGTAGAAGTTCTACCGGATTATATAGTTGCATTATGTTTCCTTTTAATTTGTAATCAGCTTGGCTCGGATGTATCCGCTAAATACATCCATAATCCACACCACCAAGGCTATTAACCACATGATAAGCCCAACATTTCGCCAGGCAAGCATTTGTTGCTGTTGATACAAAGCTAAGCCTATGCC
>JAQVMI010000029.1 GCA_028703735.1 Candidatus Cloacimonadota bacterium
CAGCTTACGCCACCTTTTATACACCATCGCTGATGCACTCATTCGGTATTAGCCCAAGTTTCCCTGGGTTGTCCCCAATTTGAGGGTAGATAACCTACGTGTTACTCACCCGTTCGCCACTCTCAAGATCCCGAAAGATCTCTACCGTTCGACTTGCATGCCTAATCCACGCCGCCAGCGTTCGTCCTGAGCCAGGATCAAACTCTCCATCATTAATAAAATGATTGAAGTGACAAGAGCTTCATTCTCACATTCACACTCTATAAACTTAATTAAAGATCGTGGTGACCATCTCCAAATTTGCTTTGTCGCGATCACGTTTTTTCACAAGATCAAAATGCCCTTTTTTTGTCAATACTTATTTTTGCATTTTCCCAAGAATAATCCTGATTACCAGGTATAACGATTTGCTTAACAGAGGCTTGCGGTAAGGAAAAATATTATTCCAATATTTCAATTGACACAATGTGCATTGCATTAGACATTGGAAAAAACGGTTTTGAGGTCTCATGACGGATAGAATTATAGTGCTTTTTGCTATATTAATTTGCATTGGAACAGCCCTGTTCTTGTATAAGGGGCTAATAGCTCCTAAGTATAGCGATGCTGAAACCCCTATTGACTACGCTCTTGAACCGTTTCAAGAGGCAAATCCCGATACCCATATCCCTGCGCTAAAGCATTCTGCCAGCAGTTATAACCTTACCCCAAAAGCAAAGTATCAGATTTCTGGCATACTTGTTAGCAAACGTAGATACAGAAGGGGATACATGAGTTGGTTATCACCCTATGATTATGCCATAATTTGGGGTAAAGCGCCAGAATATCTGCCTTATCTAAAGTTTGACCAGATAGTGCGTTTCTGTTTATTTGAATACAAGAACGGTGCCCCGATTGACATTGAATACCTAAGTGCTCATATGAGTAATAATCATCTGATTCCATCCACTTTAAACCTCAGAAGGGCTTTTTCCACTGCCAAAAAGAAAGACCTGGTCTCGATAGATGGATTCCTGGTTTATGTATCATCAACTGACAAACAAAACAGAAGCAGCACCTGGAATTCCAGCCTCAGCCGTGACGATAAAGGGAATGGAGCTTGCGAGATTATCTATGTTACTCGCCTTAGGATAAATGATAAGGTGTATGAATAACAATATCAGATTAACCCCAAGCTGCACAGATACTCATCTTCCTGCCAAGCACCAATAATCTGTAAGCCAAAAGGTAACCCCAAACTATCAAAGCCATTAGGAACGGTTATAGATGGCAATCCAGCATTAGTCCAGGGCAAGCTCATCAAAGGCACACCGGTTGATTCCAGCCCCAAAGGTGCATTCGTCGTAGTAGAGGGCGTTATCCACAGGTTAATGTCTAACTTTTTCATGATGCTGATGATATTTTCTCGCAGGGCTATTTGTGCGTTTCGCAAATCTATCAGTTCTGAAGCACTAACCTGTAACCCTAACGCATATAGTTGTTTAGAGTGTTCTGAGTACAAGTGAGAGAATTTGTTGAACAGTGCCTTATGGTTAATGGCAAATTCCGCAGCTATCAATCTACGATGCCTTGTATTGATATAATCTATTTCAGCAAAGGGATCGCATTCAACTACACTATAACCTTTTGCAATTAAATCCTTTACCTTATTATGGAAGTTTTCTTTTACTGCGCCTTCCACTTGGTTCAGATATGTTCCAGTAGCACACCCAAAACTTGGTTCAGGATTACTATTCAAGTAGTTCCAGTTTACTAACAGATTCTTGGCAAGGAAGTTAACGTCTTCATGGTTTCGGCAGATAAACCCCACATGATCGGCACTTTGGGAAAATGGAAACACTCCCTCGGTTGAAATGCGTCCCCAACTTGGCTTATATCCAAAAACACCACAATAAGAAGCGGGACGTATTATGGAAGCGATAGTTTGTGTTCCCAGGGCTGCAAGACAATATCCGGCTGCCACAGCAGCAGCAGAACCGCTGGAAGAGCCTCCGGGTGTGTGTAATATGTTCACAGGGTTACATGTTTCGCCAGGGCTGAAATAAGCGAACTCTGTTGAAACCGTTTTTCCCAGAATGATAGCTCCAAGCTGCTTAAGCCGGGTAACGACCTCAGCTTCTTTTCCACTAAAAGCCTCAGCAGGTAGCTTTGACCCAGCCCTTGTAGGCAACCCATCCACATTGAACAGATCCTTCACCCCCACCAGCAAACCATATAAGGGGGGGCGTTTAACAGCCTCTGGATACATGGCTTGAAGTGATTTTGCTTCGCTGTGCAGCCTTTCCCTTCTATTGCTTTCCGGAAGAAATGCCTGAATGGAAGGTTCTTTCCTTTCCATTAACTTGAGAGTGTCGTCTATATACTCTTGCAATGGCATAGTATCATTTATCAGCATGTTACAAAGTGTTCTTATGCTAAGTTTGCCGTTATTATTATCCATTCAGCATCCTTTTTACAGGCTTGAAATACTTAGGCAATACGTATGAAATACAAAAGAGATTCGCATTTCATGCGCAACAATATATTATTTAATTTGGGGTAAACATTTAATAAGTGGAGGTTTAGATTACTTCTTGAGCCTTCAGTTCCACCAATTCTGCTTCACTAAATCCCAACCAACCATTATAGATTTCGCTATTATGTTCGCCAATTTCCGGTACTTTATCACGCATGGAGCTTTCTGGAACATTAGTCATTTTAATGGGGTTACCGGCAATATTAACCGTTCCTGCCATGCTATCCTCTACTTCCACTATCATATTGCGGGAAAGCACTTGAGGATCATTCATCACCGCTTCAATATCGTTTATAGGTGCACATGGGATACCTGCCTTTTCCATAATTTGCAGCCATTCTGCGGCAGTTTTTGCAGCAAAGGCAGGTTCCAGAATAGAATTTAGGGTTCCAATATTATCTGTTCGCAGACGATTGGTTCTAAAGCTGAGATCATCAAAGAGTTCAGGATTACCTATGGCAGTGCAAAAGCTCTTCCACAAATTATCATTCCCCACGGCTATTACAAAATACTTATCGCTTGCCTTATAAGCCTGAAAAGGTGCGATAGTTGGATGTCTGTTTCCAAGCGGTTGAGGAGATTCACCATCAGATTGATAACGAACCAAAGCGTTTTCAAGAATTGCCACCTGAGAATCCAGCATGGATACATCAATTTTTTGTCCCAAACCTGTCTTTTCTCTTTGATACAGGGCTGCATTGATCCCAATAGCAGTGAACAGCGAGGCAGTTATATCACCCAGTGACATACCAACACGGGTAGGAGCAGCCTCAGGGTAACCTGTTATGCTCATTATACCTCCCCGTGCTTGTGCCAGAATATCATACGCAGGTTTTAGCGAATCTGGACCTGTGTGCCCAAAACCTGTGGAGGCTGCATAAATAAGCCGGGGATTAATCTTTACTAAATCATTGTATCCCAAGCCAAGCTTCTCCATGGTTCCGGGACGATAGTTCTCTACCAAAATGTCGCAACGCTTCACCAATTCCCGCAGTATCTCTTTGCCCTTGGAGGTTTTAAGGTTTAGCGATACGCTCTTCTTAGCCCGGTTGATGCTAAGGAAATAAAGGGAACGGCTATTGATAAAGGGACCAAAAGCACGGGAATCATCACCGCCTGAAGGAATCTCCACTTTAATAATTTCGGCTCCAAGATCACTTAAGATCATCGTACAATAAGGACCTGCCAAAACTCTGGTTAGATCCAGTACTTTTATTCCGTCAAGGGGTTTGCTCATAATATTTCCTTTTTATGTTCAGAGGAGGATGATAAACTGTTTGCACTATCCTGTGGTAAATGCTTCCGAATCATACTAATTAACTCCAAACTTTGGTTTTCCGCAAGCTTCCACTTATCAAACTCGTCCGCATGTTTCCAGGGATCATACTGATGATCTGCTTCAGTTTTATAACGCGGGATGATATGCCAGTGAATGTGCTGATCCCTATTCCCCAAACAAGCATGGTTAAGTTTCCAGGGATTGAACGCTTTTACCACTGCTTGAGTGGACAGCATCAGTTCGTGGTTCAAAGCAGTTTG
Organism: Candidatus Cloacimonadota bacterium; assembly: GCA_028703735.1. Taxonomy (GTDB): domain Bacteria; phylum Cloacimonadota; class Cloacimonadia; order Cloacimonadales; family Cloacimonadaceae; genus Cloacimonas. Next base: position 4,055 of record JAQVMI010000029.1, read on the forward strand.
CATATCAGTATCAAGCTCGTGTAATTCCCGTACATGCCTTTTGTATAGCAAAACGCAATAACCCTTGAAGTACTGATGATTCCCCAGCAGCAGATAAGAGTTTTCAAACTCATGCACCAAAGCAATATCGCTGGCAATGTTATCCAGCCTGTCGCAGATAGCACAGCTATTCATGGTTCTTCTGTTGCCTATTTGAATCAAGATAGGTCATTGCAACCTTTTCGGCTGTTACAGGCATGGATTTAATTCTAATCCCCAGCGCATCTTCCACAGCGTTGGCAATCATGGGAGCAGCAGGAAGCATGGTATGCTCACCCACACCCCTTGCTCCATAAGGTCCATCTGGCTGCGGTACTTCCACAATTATAGGAATAATCTCATCAGGAATATCCATGGCAGTGGGGATTTTGTAATCGGTGAAATTAGGGTTCATTAGCTTTCCATTTGCATCATAACGCATATCCTCAAAAAGCACTGTTGCCAAACCCTGCACTAATCCACCGGTAATCTGTCCACGCACCAAATCAGGATTCAAAGCCTTACCGGCATCAATTGCAAGTGCTGCTTTCAATACTCTCATTTTGCCGGTATCCTTGTCAATTTCCAAATTCAGTGCTGCTGCACCAACCGTATAGTGCACATTGGGATGTCCTCCCTGGCTGGTTTCCGGATCGCCATTGGTGGAAGAAAATTCTGGCATAAACATTCCCCGTGCGTTTATCGGACCACCTTTAAAAGTACCATCGGAGGTCATGATGCCATCTACCACAAAGTCCTTTAATAACAACTTAAACTTATTATCTGTGATGCATTTAACTGCTTCATCTTCAAGATATAGATCATCAATAGGATAGTTATATACTCTGTTTATTAAAGTTAGTATCTGTTCTTTAGCATCTAAAGCGGCTTTTTTAACCGCATTTCCACAACTCCAGGTAATGTGGCTGGCAACCGTTTGCCATTCATAAGGATTTCTATCTGTATCAGGAGTTTCCACCCTGATTTTTGAGGGCGGAATAGATAAAACCTCTGCGGCAATTTGAGCCATAACTGTTTGATAACCCTGCCCAATATCCATTCCAGAAATAATCAGATTAATACTGGCATCCTCATTGAATTTCAGGAAGGCAGAAGATGAAGCATTGGGTGGCATGGCTGGTGCTTTCCATAGCAGCGAGAAGCCTTGCCCAACCACCTTGTTTGGATCAGATGGCACAGGTTTATTGCCCCAGTCAATAGCTGCCGTAGCTTTTTCGATGCATTCAATCAAACCGTTGGGGTTCATTTTGGCACCGTAGGCTGTGGTATCACCTTCCATAATAGCATTCTTTTTCCTAAATTCTATCTCCTCCATTCCCATTGTTTTAGCCATGCGGGTTACGTGGCTTTCCAAACCGAAGAGCATCTCTGAATATCCAAAACCCCGATAAGCTCCTCCGGGAGGAAGATTTGTGTAAATACATACGGAATCGATTGATACATTATCTATGCGATAGGGTCCTATTGCAGATAATCCCACAGCATTTACCACGTTTGCCCCGTACTCTACATAAGCTCCTGCATCCCAATAGATTTTATGGTCTAAAGCAGTAATTTCTCCGTTTTTATCTACGCCCATCTTAATCTTGGCTACAACCCCTAAACGTTGGTAGGTATTGATAAATTCCTGTTCACGACTGTAGCGAAGCTTAACAGCGTAACCCTTTAGCTTGGTAGCCAATGCAGCAGGAATTATTTCCATGGTTACCCCTGCTTTTCCGCCAAATCCACCACCTACATGAGGGGCAATTACCCTCACGTTTTTATGTGTTAAGCCCAATGCCTCTGCAAACAAATGCCTTTGTGTATGAGGAGATTGCGAGGAGCTCCACACAGTTAAACGCTCTGAATAGTCGAACTTACCTACGGCAACATGAGTTTCAATGGCACAATGGGCATAGCGTGGAACTGTGTAAGTATCCTCCAGAATGAAATCTGCTTTGGCAAAGCCTTCCTCCAGATTACCCTTGCGGGTTTTGCGCCAATGAGCTACATTGGTTCCTGGTTTTGGAAAGAACCACGGCACATGCGGATAGTTCTCCAAATCCGGATGCAGCAAGGTTGCTCCTTCAGCAATGGCTTCCATCTGATCCAACACTGCCGGAAGTGGTTCGTATTCCACTTTCACCAAAGCTGCTGCCCGTTTTGCTGCTCCGGGTGTTCGAGCCACCACTGCGGCAACTTGCTCTCCCACAAAACGAACTTTATCCTGAGCAAAGATATATCTATCTTTCATGTAAAGCCCGAATTTATAGGGGAAATCCTTACCGGTAAATATCTTGTAAACGTCCTTAACCTTTAAGGCTTCGGAAATATCAATTGATTTTATAATTGCATGAGCTTGTGTACTTTGAACCAGCTCTGCGTGAAGCATACTGGCACCAAAATCGATATCATCACCATAAATTGCAGCACCACTTATCTTTTCCAAACCGTCTATACGGGTGATATCTTTGCCTATAAACTTATAATCCTTCATTTCCCATCCTCCTATTGTAACGCAGGATTCCGATCCTGCGAAAGTGCTTTTTCAGCATCGGTGGTATGCTGATCTACTTTTGTCAACGCCATAATTGCATCGAAGATGGGTGTATAACCTGTACAACGGCACAGGTTTCCTGCAATTGATTCTTTTATCTCTTCCAAGGTTGGATGGGGATGCTTTTCCAGAAGCTCTGTAACAGCTAAAATTATACCTGGTGCACAATAGCCACACTGAAAAGAATTGAACTGAATGAAGGCTTCCTGCAAGGTGCTAAGTTTATCCGCTGAGATACCTTCCACAGTAATAATGCTATGACCTTCCACCTCTATTGCCAAAACCAGGCAACTGCGAACTGCATTGCCATCTAACAGCACAGTACAAGCTCCGCAATCACCCCTTTCGCAACCACATTTGGGGCTTTTTACTCCTAACTTTTCGCGTAGGACGTCCAAGAGAACTTCGTTGGGCTCCACGCTTACGTAACGTTTTTCATTATTTACAGTTATGCATATCTCTTTCATGTAATACCTCCCAATAGTTTAGCCGGCTCAACAACTCTACCTTCCATCCTATCTATAGCAGCTAATAATCCACGTTTCAGCATCACCCCGCTTACATGCAGCCGGTATTCCTTACTGGAACGAATATCAGAAATAGGATTAATTTCCTGAGGGATAAGGGCAACAGCAGCTTCGATAAGCTGTGGCGTAAGCTCTTTGCCATTTAGCATAGCCTCTATCACAGCAGCTCTGGAAGGAATGGGAGCAAGCGCACAATGAGCAATGCGGTATTGATAGGCGTTATTCAGCCAAATACCCCAACCAGCTTGCGCCAAATCCTCTCCCCCGTAACGTCCAAGTTTCAGATACACGCTGGTGCTTTTTTCCTTAGGGATTTTTAGGCTAATTCCTGTAACCACTTCCCTGTCTTTTATAGCAGTTTTCCTTGGAGCTAAAAACCACTCTGAAATTGGTATATTACGTGTGCCTTCCACACTTGCACAATGCACCACAGCTTCATAGCACAACAGGGGTGTGGCAGAATCCAATGATGGAACTGCCGAACAAATATTCCCAACCAAGGTTGCACGTGATCTTACGCCTGTGGAGGCAACTGTTTTACAGGCATCGTGCAGCATAGGACAAGCCTGAAAAACAAATTCTGTATCAATCAGATCCGTAAAGGTAACGGCAGCTCCAATATAAAGAGTACCGTTATCCAGGCACAGCTTATGCAATTCCGGTAAATCTTTAATATCAATCAGTAATTCCGGCTTCACCATGCCTTCCTTGATGTTCACCACCAAATCTGTTCCACCTGCATAGATAAGTGCTCTATTTCTATAGCTGTCCTTCAGTTCCAGCACAGCATGCAAATTCTGCGGTCTTTCGTAGCTAAATTCATGGGCTATTGCCATATATCCACCTCCAGGGTGTATTGCTATAAATTATGGTTCCAGGGCGATAATTCTGCACATGGAGGATTCCAGCTCAATCCCTCTTAAGGGGAAAAGCCCAATCCAAGCTCTTTTATTGGAAAGCTGATCAATTTCTCCGCCAAGGTTCTCTGCATGTACCAGCTTCTTAGGGAATAACTTAAGGTGCATAACTTGATAGTATTCATCAGGTGGGAACATCTCATCCCAGCCTTTGCCAAATTTCTCCATCAACTTCGTTTCGGCTTTTATAAAATCTTTCGGATGCCAATTCCTGATGATGGTGTTCATGGGATGATCCGCAGATCCGCAATCCACCCCAATCCACTTTATCTGCATTTCCAAAGCCCACTTGTGGAAGCTGGGGTCTGGTCCCGGATGCTTCACAAAATAGCGCAGTTCATCACTTTCTGGCTGATCCCAAGCATACTTATGATAGCCTGTGTTGATGATAAGGATATCTCCTTTCTTAATCTCTGCTTTGCTCATCAGCAGTTCCGGACTATAAAGATCATAATCCCCCACGCTATCAGAAATATCCACCACAACCCCAGGACCCACCCATTCTGCCATAGGAACTTCACCAATGGTGCGTCCGCTGGCATGGAAATGAATTTCGCCATCAATGTGTGTGCCCACATGGTTACTGGTAGTAATTATTTGTCCATTAGCACCTTGCCCCATATGAGCTCCGGCAATACGTTTAAAATACTGTATCCCCAGCGGCATATAGCTGGGCCAGGGCGGAGTGTGTATACTTAGTCTTTGGGTTAAATCGTACATCTTTAGGTTCTGCATAAAGCTGAAGAATGTGTTATTATCCATTTTGGACTCCTTTATATCTTTTCATGTTTTTTAATAGGAACACGGATTAAGGGGATAAGACTGATTTACACGGATCATAACTTTTGTTAATGATCCCTGCTATCCATATCTGCTTCATCCATTAACTCTCTTTTTCTCTTTTACTCTTTGTTAAATCGTCTTTTTGCTCTAAACTATTTCAGCGTTCCTGCCAAAGCCTCATAAGCTTTTATGAACGGATCAGATGGTGCTTTCACCACACCTGCACCAACCTGTCCTACGCCAGGATTTTTGTGGGCAACCCCTGTATCAATTATTGGCATTTTGTTGTTATCTATCACCTTAACAACATCGATCCCCAAGGGTGTACCTCTAAAATCCAATGCAGGAATCTGGTAATTTGTGCTTTCACCGAAGCAGATTTCATACATCGATTGGGTATAAGATAAAGCATCTTTGGCGTTTCCGCCAACAAATTGCACAATTGCCGGTGCAGCAGCTATAGCAAAACCGCCTAAACCTCCTGTTTCGGTGATGGCACTATCACCAATATCCGGATTTGCATCGGCTTTACTATAACCCGGGAAATACAGAGCATCCGGCACCAAAGCCTTTCCTGTGAACCACTTATCTCCTGTTCCACTAAGCTGAATCCCGAATTCTGTTCCATTTCTTGCCATCACCATCACAAGGCTGGATCCCGCTATTCCCCGGGCTGGATCGAGAACTGCTTTACTGGCAGGCATGGAGAGATTCAGGAAAAAATGATCGTTTCCATTTATGAAATCTAATACCGCAGAAGAATCCTGCACATTTTCCATCGTTTTTAGCAAAGCAGGTGCCAGCATCCTTATCAGCAGTGAAGTTCCTGCTCTGTTACGATTATGAACTTCATCCCCCATGTGCAATGCCTGTGCAATCAGGCTTTGCAGATCCACCTTTTCTAACAGGCTGATAGCACGTTTCAGGGTGGGATACAACACCTTATCCATCCAATGCAATCTCTTAATAACTTCTGGCGCAAATGCTCCATATCGCAATACTTTACCGAGACCTTCATTTTGTGTTGCATAAGTAAAGTTACCATAAGTCTCATTTTTTATAATAAATACAGGCATGGAAGGGCTAATTATTCCAGCCATGGGACCTACTGCATTATGCTGATGACAGGGGGCATATTCGATGGCTTTGGAAGCCGCTAAAAACTCTGCTTGTTCCGCATTTTCTGCTCTACCCTCATAGATTAATGCACCAATTACAGCTCCACGCATGGGTCCACACATTTTATCCCAGGAGATGGGAGGTCCTGCATGCAAGATCAGGTTTTCGTGCATTCCGGGAATGCAATCGCGGGCTATGCCCATACCTACCAAAAAGGGTTTACCTTTATTTATTATATCCAGAGCTTGTTTATTGGCTTTAGCAATCACTTCATCATAGGACTTGTTTATTATCTTTCTGCTGGCTTTATCCACCTCCAGGGGGGGCTGCCAATTTACCTGTGTAACATTTACCCCTTGAGCAGCAAGATCGGATGCGAAACCTTCCACACCTATGCTAATCACCTTTAGTTTATTCTTGGTTAATTGAATCATGATTGTTCACTCCTGCATGCCATTAACTGTTGAAAGGCAAAGCTTAATGCCTGATGATGGTTATGAAATACCCTTGCACCGGTGGAGGCTATTTTTTCTCTTTGCAGTTCCGAATTCTGGGGATCATCTTTTGTGCCCAAAACATGGCATACAACTCCTAAGTTTGGTGGCAGAGAGTTCAAAACTGGAACCAATTCTGCAGCGGGATCGGAATTTGCCCCATATCCTAACACCACATCCAAAATAATAATTGCCACTTCCGGATCAAGTGCTTCTTCTGTTATTTTCTTTAAACGCAGCGAATAATCTATCATGGGATGGGGTCTCCCAACTGTGTAGTCATCCGAGCCCATATCAATAAAGCAATCTTCCATACTTTTCCAAGCATCTGCCATTTTGAATCGATCATCATCGCCTACATTGCTGTAGGGCAAAATACCAAAGTTTTTTTTGTAAAATTGCACCGCTTCCTGACACAATGTACCACCGCTATACAATCCCCTTATATACTTCCGGTTAGATTCTATGGCAAAGGGAGCTACATCATCGGCAGCATCTGCCGGTATAGAAGCTCCGGAAGCCTTACAGGCAAGCAAAGCTGCTTTATCCAAAGAAGTGGTATATTGCATATTAGCAAGCTGTGGTGCAGCCAGGGGAACCATAAAATTCACAATCACCGGCTTCGATGTGGCTGCGATCCTTGCCCAAAGTTTGATTAGCACAGGTTCTGCGGGTGGCTTTGCTATCAATACTATAACCTTTGTTTGGGGATCTTCGGCAAGGTAATCCAAACAGCTAAGCAGCATCAATCCACCGATTTCCGCTTTTCCATCACGTCCACCGGTGCCAAAAGCCTGAGAAACACCGCATCCATATTGCGCAATGCATACCGATACTTCCTGCAAACCTGTTCCCGAGGCAGAAACAATACCTATGTTTCCTGTCGGAACTGCATTGGCAAACGCCAGC
>JAQVMI010000422.1 GCA_028703735.1 Candidatus Cloacimonadota bacterium
AACCTTTAACTGGGATCAGGAAAAAACAGACCGACCCAGAGTCCAAAAAGCAATTCAAGCTCATGTGGAGGATGCTCTTAAGGCAATCCTAAGTAGCAAAGAAAATAGCCTGATTGACGAAATTGTAATAGCCGATTCACATTCAGGAGGCGACAATCTTAGCTATGATATCACTGCTCTTGATCCACGAATTTCCTTAATTAGCGGGGGACCACGTCCTGCATATATGATGCCTGGCTTTAGTTCTGCCTATTCGATGGTCTTTTTTCTGGGTTACCATGCCGGAACTGGTGCATACAAAGCTAATATGGATCATACCTATTCCAATAGCAGGATTCAAAAAATCTGGATAAATGGTATCCGCATGAATGAGGCTATGATAAATGCTGCCTACGCAGGATATCATGGTGTGCCAGTGGCATTGATCAGTGGTGACAAAGCCTTGGAACTGGAAATGAAAGAAGTGATGCCATGGCTGGAATTTGTCTGCACCAAAGAAGCTGTAGCGAAGTTTGCGGCAAAGAACCTTTCTCCCCTGCAGGTACAACCTATCCTGGAGCAAGCAATTTTAAACAGCCTTAGGAACCCTTCTATTCCACTATATACCTTCACAGCACCTATCACCCTGAAAATTGAGTTTCATTCCACAGCGATGACAGATGTGGCTTGTTTGATGCCACACACAGATCGTTTGGATGGTAGAACAGTTCAATATACCGATGATGATTATGGAGTTATCTTCGAGGCAATAATGGCACTGGTGACTTTAGCCTCCACTGCTGGAATTTAAAACAGATTATGCAATTGGAGATTAAGAGCCCCATCTAACTCAAGTTTGACAGTTGTAAGTGAAAATTGAAAAAGTAATGTCTATTTTGCAGTAACTTACGAAACTGAGTTTTCTGAAAATGCCGATTATGTTGTGCCAACAAATTAAAGTTCTTGACAGGAATAGCTTGTTCAATAGTATGATACACAAATACAGCGTTATGGTAGTATCATGTTTGTTAGAGTTAAGAAACAAGGTAAGCACGAATACTTGCAGGTGGTTCATGGTTTCCGTGAAGACGGCAAGGTTAAACAGCGTGTCCTGATGACACTTGGACGGGTTGGAGAAGATTCAACCTACGACAATATCGATAGTCTGATGAATTCTATGCAGAAGTTTTCATTTCGCTCCGCTGTCTTGTCTTCACAGAATCCGGAGATCAGTTGTTTGATGAAAATAGTAGGCCCGGTGCTTATATTTGAACGGTTATGGAAGAATCTCGGCATTGGCGATGCGATTACCAAAGAGGCACGTAAACGTAAATATGAGTATGATGTGGAACGGGCTATCTTTGTTAGTGTGTTGCATAGGCTATTACGCACAGGCTCAGATCTTGACTGTTGCGCATGGAAACACCGCTATGAGATCAAGGGTTCCGAAGGCCTTGAATTGCAACATTTGTATCGTGCGATGGGCTTTTTGGGGGAAAGAATAGGCACACCCAAACAAGAATCTCCCCAATTTGTCAGGCGCATCAAGGATAAAATCGAAGAGAACATCTACATGAAAGACCTGGATGTCTTTAGCGAGTTTAAAATGGTATTTTTTGATACAACTTCTATGTATTTTGAAGGTGCCGGTGGAGCAGAACTGGGTAAACGAGGCTACAGCAAAGACAGTCGCCCGGATTTGAATCAGGTAATTGTAGGCGCATTGTTAGACGAACAAGGCGTGCCAATCTGTTGTGAAGTTTTACCAGGCAACACAGCCGATCTGAAAACCATAGTCCCAATAACAGAGAGGATAAAGCAGCGGTTTGGCTTCTGGAACTTTTGCATTGTAGCAGATCGAGGGATGATCAGCAATCCTACTCTGGAGCATTTTCACAACAATGCCACTTCTGTGAGTTTCATTCTTGGCTGTAGAATGCGCAAGGATAAAATCGTGAAAGAGTATCTGCAGTCCCAGGAGATAGACTGGGAAAATGAAAGCTGCATAGACCGGACTGGAAAGGAGCGTATCTACTACAAAGAAGTAAAGCTTTGCGAAGGGCAACGGCACGTAATCTGCTATAGCGAGTTGCAAGCCAAAAAGGATGCAAATACCCGAAACGAAATTATCAGGCAACTTCAAGCTAAGCTAAATGATGACCTGAAAACCTTTGTAAAAAATGCGGGCTATAAACGCTACATAAAAACCAGTGGCAAGAAAGTCGAGATTGACCAGGACAAGATCAAATCCGAAGAAGCTTATGATGGGATCTGGGTTCTGCAAACCAATACTGACCTTAGTGCTGAAGACGCAGTGATGCGATACAAGGACTTGTGGCAGGTGGAGTATGTTTTTCGCACGATGAAGTCTGCCTTGGATACACGTCCGATCTTTCACCAGAGAGATGAACGCATTGTGGGACATATCTTTTGCAGTTTCCTCGCATTAGTCCTGAAAAAAGAACTGACCAAACTGCTGGATCAAAACAATTATGACTTCACTTGGGCACAAATAGTAGATGATCTGAACTCATTGGGCTACGTTGACATAGCTACCGATGTGAAAAAAATCCGAGTCCGAACCAATGTAAATGGATGTGCTGGAAAAGTATTTGCTGCCACAGGTGTTGCCATCCCAAAATCAATAATCCTCTAACTTATCACGAAGCATTCCCAACAGGTTTTGTTGTGCCAACAACTTTTTTTCAAGTTGTAACTCCCTGTCTGTCAGTATTATAAAAAATCGTGCTGTCAAACTTGAGCTTGAAGCTATGATACGGCAGGTAAAGAAGTTACAGTAGTATAGGGGTGTCAATCTCCAGGGGTGTCAATCTCCTGATTG
>JAQVMI010000423.1 GCA_028703735.1 Candidatus Cloacimonadota bacterium
GCTAACCCCCAAATTCATCGATAAGGACACACTGTTTTCCATCACCAATTTTCAGCCGTTTCAGCCCGCCATCTTGTTGGGAAATAAAACCGGGGAATATGTTACAAGGTATCACTGCCCTGTTCAGGAATTCGAGCTGCAGGTTCTAAATGTGGAAGGAAAACTTACTATCCAGGTGAATAACAAACCCCAGATTTTACTGTGTTGGGAGGGTGAAGCAATGTTAAATGATGGTATAAACTTGCACAAAGGAGAATCGGCTTTTGTTACTGCCACAGAAACAGAGCTTAGCATAACGGGTAATTGCCTGATATTCCTTGCCTCTTTACCCTGAACAAATAGCCAATTTAATTGCATGACATTATAAAGATATCCAATTCTTCCTTGCTTGAATTACGGAATAAATAAGGAATCATTAAGGATGAAGTCCTTATTCATTCCGCAATTATTCCTTATATGGTTTACAGAATGACACGGCATAATCGTACTTTCACACGCCTCGTGTGAAGACAGCCGAGGGCGGCTGTCATTACGAATGAAGTCCTTATTCATTCCGTAATGATTCCATATTTGGTTTCCAGAATGACACGGCATAATCGTACTTTCACACGCCTCGTGTGAAGACAGCCGAGGGCGGCTGTCATTACGAATGAAGTCCTTATTCATTCCGTAATTATTCCTTATATGGTTTACAGAATGACACAGCATAATCGTACTTACACACGCCTCGTGTGAAGACAGCCGAGGGCGGCTGTCATTACGAGTGAAGTGCATGTTTGGTGCAAGGTGAATCCCGAAAAGAGGTGGGGACATCCGCATCACCAAAAGGGTGGGGATGTCCTCATCACCTCAGATTCACAGCTTATCTTTGCCTAAAAGGTAAATTCCACTCCAAACTTCAACACTTCCAAAATTTCGTCCTTCCCTTTGATAATCCCATCAGCATTCAAATCGTTATAAAACTCGCTGTATTTACCCACCAGGTTTGCATTGTCGGACAAAGCATATACAACCTTTCCAATCACGATGGCATTGGTATTTCTGGGATAGCGGAAGTTAATGTAATCCACATTAGTTTGAGCGTAGTAAATGGTGGCTTCCTTCAGTTTGGGCATAATAGTAGGGCTTACAGTTATGCTTCCCCACATCGATTTACCCATGGTAACATCCTCTCCATACATATCTTGATAGGCTGCTTTTATATAAACCATGTCGTAAAGATTGGCACGAAGATATCCGAACCATCCTGTAGAAGCCTTGATATCTTTAAGGGTGGATTCTTTGGTTACCAAAGACCACATACGTCTTCCCGAAACATCATCCCTGATATGCAGCACATTAGAACGCTGATTATCGTATAACCTATCAAAATAACCTGGCAGAAATTCATCGCCAAAATTGCGGAATTCCAGCTTGGCATCGAAGATTAAGAATTTGCTGGCAAACCCGGGAAAAACAACTCCACTGCCATAACCATCAATCATGGCAATCTCGGCATAGTTTTCGAAGGTGAATACATCTGTTTGAATAAGCGGAATGGTGTAATCCAAACTGTAAACCGCAACTTCATCCTCTTCCGAATATGCTTGCACAGAATCTGCCACTACGTTTACATCAAAGAGGTAATTTGGATAATTTATTGCAATATCTGGAAATTGGCTATCAACATAAGGGTTTTGATCGGGGTGATCTATAAACCCATTGCCATTTAAATCCACATCCACATTATCTGCTATGCCATCATCATCTGTATCCAGCCAATGGTTTTGACTATCGGGAAACTTATCATATACATCCGGGATATTATCGCCATCGGCATCTTCATATTTGCCATATTGATTGCGGTCTATACCGGCATTCACACCCACACTAAGCCTTTCCAGCAAAGGCAATTCCAAAAGCGCAAAAGGCTTTGCATGCACCCTGCCAGCCAGGATTTCATTTTTGTGAATATTGTGAGTATAGGCTTCCATACCCAAACCTGAAATGGGTGTATTTATCCCTACGTAGCCACCCACATTCTTCACCGCAGGATAGCGCAGCATATTGGAATAATGGTTAAAGATTAAGCCGTGCCCCAAAGTATAGCTTGGGATGCTGCCAATTTTAAAATAAAAAGGATCACGCCTATCTGCCCAACTGATGTATAAAAGCTTGTTTACGTAGTCCTGCCATTCGTCCCAATCCTCTTTGCGGACGTTTCCTTCGCTATCTATCATGAGATCCACATCCAAACCAAAGCCAAATTTTCCCAGCTTTATCTGCGGTTGTAAGCGTATTTGCGAATAGGTAACATCACCCACCGTTACAGCTCCCACAACTCCATTCATACCCATCTGAGCACCATCAGGATATTCGCTATCCTCTTCCATCATAGGGTCTCCGGGAATAGTCATCTCATCATAAGCTGCTTGACAAAAGAACAACACCGGCATAAATACCAGGATTATCAGCAATAATTTCTTCATCTCTAAACTCCTGTTGCTATAGTAATAATTATCCTGATTGCATGCTGACATATTATATCTATTGTGTCAAGCGAATTATGCGGGACAAGGAAAAATATGGAGAAATGCCCCCTGCCTGGAGTCGATCTGTCTTTAGCAAACAATAGCCTTACTGCTATGTATTTTAGACAGATGTTCTGGAGTCGATTCGTCTTTGGCTACTTTAGATTTACAGCTATCTATTTTAGACGGATGGACTACAGCACCGGGGATGAAGTGTTGGAGTTCTGGAGTCGATTCGTCTTAGGCTAACTTTAGATTTTACAGCTATTTATTATAGACGGATGGACTACAGCAACCCAACACACCAA
>JAQVMI010000424.1 GCA_028703735.1 Candidatus Cloacimonadota bacterium
GGCTAAAACCTTTTAACCCGGCGTGATAGCCCAAAGCTCCATTTACTGGAGTGTTGGGAAGCCCCCCACGTGGAGCCCCTTCAAACTCGCCATAGCCACCGGTAACCTTACTGGCGTCAAAGCTGCCAGCAGTTTCCACAGTGGAAGGATCTAAAAATACAAAGCAAAGTCCATCGGCACCATCAGTAATTTCGGAACCATTATGTGTCTTTCCAATTCGAACCTCAGCAGTAAGCTTCCATTTGCCCATTACATCAAATTTACTTGCAGTGTAATATGCCCAGGCTCTATTGTATGAAGCATTCTCGGTTAGCCGTAAATAATTAGCTCCACCATCGTTTTTAAACAGGTTTGCATTTGTCTTGGCTGTGCCCGCTAATATGTGACTCGTGCTAACTGATCCTGCAATGCTCCAGCCTGTTGGCACAGAGCTAACATCGAAGTCTTCATCAAATAATGTGGTATAAGCGCGCTTAGCGCAGAAACACCAAATAGCATTATCATGAAGACCGTTTAAAAAACCTTGTTCTCATAATCACCTCTTTTATCTTTCTTTTGTCCCAATACTTAGTGCAACAATCAATATTGTTGCGCTTGTCTATGAATCCATATTATTCGCAGGATTGATACCAGCTTAATCTCCCATGTGATTTCAACTCATAATCATTGTTTATCTGGTTATTTAAGAACATCTTAAAGTTCTCAATTCTTACACTCTATAAACTCTTTATCCTGCTTTCTGCAGTCTATTCATTTTATCATTCCATGTCAAGCTATTTTTTTGTAAGTTACCCCAAGAAGAAGCCAAAGACTGCTCGAAAACTATCTCGTTAGCAGCACCTTCCGGCATTGCACATTGCCATCCTGCTGTGCCTTAATAAGATATAATCCTGGAGCAGTAGTCTTACCATTACAATCTCTTGCATCCCAGCAAAGGGTATTCTCTCCCGTAGAAACGCCATCAAATAAACACTTTACTTTCTGTCCTTTTAGGTTGTAAATCTCCACCTTCAAAGCAGTATCACTGTTTTTTCCATCAAGCTCTATCGTTGTTTCGCTATAAAATGGATTGGGATACACTTGCATATTTAGTCTGGATACAGGTGGTACGCATTGGTCGTTATTCTGCACGGGCAAAAAACTGGTTATATAAAAGCAACCTAAGGGGTTTAGCACGAAAAAAGAGAGTGTGTTTATCAGCGGGAATCTATCTAATTGCAATACTTCACCATTCAAGCTGGGATGGATTAGCTGATTAAGCTGATATTCACTATTCATCACAGCCACATAGCTACCTGCTTCATTGGGTTGCCTCCAACCCAAAACAAGGTATTCACCAAAAGCTGGCCCGATGCAGTTTAGATTGCTGGTATAGAGAACGTGATCCCAGGTAGCACCAAAATCTTCAGAACGCCATAAACCATCTGAATCACTTTCCACATCCATTATGGCGTAAAGTGCACCACAGGACATATAGTGAAATCCTTTAAGATTGCTTGTATCAGCACTTTGCCAGGTTTGCCCCATATCAGAAGAAAACCGAACACCGGGTCCATTATTAGCTACCAGATGTTCCCCATAAAAAGACATACTGTTGCATTCAGCCATGCCCATAGAAGTAATTCTGCTCCAGTTTTCTCCATCAGTAGATTTGAACAAGCCATCCCTTTCTCCCACATAGTAAAGATTATTGTTAGGGTTATATTTGATGAAATTAGGATACATAAACCAATCGTTCAGCTCCCAGGAATGTGTATCAAGGCTAAAATTATAAACCCCATCACTATAGGAGCCACAACCCATTGCCACCATGAGGGTGCTTTCATTCAAATTGCAGATTGAGGTTATAGGTAATCCACTTGCGCTACATTCATAGTAATTCCAAATGCCATACTGTTCCACAAACAGCCCAGTGTCACCTTCCTCTGCTATTCCAAAACTGATTGGACTCTGAGTTAAATTGGCGTAAGTAAAATCGCCAGTATCAGGTCCATAAGGCATCACCTCGAAACAATAGCTTGCGACAGCAACTATCGTAAACAGAAGTGTAAACAACTGCTTCATTTTACCAATACCATCTTACGGGTTTGAACCGTTCCATTCTGGCTGGCTTTTATGTAATAAACACCATTCGCCACTGCTTTTCCGCTTGCATCTTTTCCATCCCAAAGCAGGGAATTGGATTTATCCGGATTGCCTTCAAACAAGGTTTTTACCACCTGTCCCTTCAAATTGAAGATTTGCACTTTGATGGGATGAATTAAATCGTTAGTTTTATAGGGAATCCTGCTTTCCGAAGCAAAAGGATTGGGGTAGTTGGGAGCAAGATAGATACTTTTAACAGCAGGGTTTATGTTGTCGTCCAAAGAAACTTCTTCGTTAAAAACCCCGGAAAAGGCATCTTCCATCACTACCAGAGATAATGCATAATCCATATAGTACATTGGGAAACTTAAGGTTATTGCTTTGCCGGCACCATAGCTGTTCAATACACCTACCACCTGACCATTTTGAATTCCCTGAGTGGTGGAAGACGCATAGTTCGAGCCATAAGTATAAAGTGTTTCAGCCCCACTGGCAGGAACCAGACCTTCTACATGGAACAAATGCCCATTGAAGCTTACGGGTATCTTTAAACTATCCACACTTATGCTTGCGAAATCCTGATCTAATCCACCCAAGGCATATTTGAATCTGGCAGCAGTGTAATAATCCACTCCACTGATACCTAAAACTTCGTGGATAAACGTATTGGGAGCAAAGGTGGCAGGATAGCCGGCATTGTATTCAAAGGCTTGGCTGGGATGA
>JAQVMI010000425.1 GCA_028703735.1 Candidatus Cloacimonadota bacterium
GCATGTACTTGAAGTGTTTCTCCAAGAACTAAAGTGTGGTTTTCTGCAGAAACGGGGATATTCACAATTGGCTTTTTAGGTTTTATGAGTGGATCACCTAAATAAACATATCCATTAGTCAAAGCGAGTCTGGCAGCCGATGAAGATGTATTGGTAAAAAACTTTGCGAGTGCAAAGATTGTAGCCTGCCCTAAATTGGCAAAGTTTCTGCGAAACAAGGCTTCTGTATAAGCCAAACCCCAGCCTTCATCTTGATCCAGATAGCCAAGCCCACTAAATCCACCAGCTCCTATAGCACCTTTGCCAGTTTGCAAAATCAAAGCCTCACTAATAGATGACGATCCATTGGTGTCGAAGGCGGATGCATAGCATGCAAGTGATATTACAATAGGAAAAGTAGTATTATTAAGGGTGGTTACATCGTTAAAATTAAACAGATTGTAGTCCGACCAAATTCTGCCACCACCATGACCCATGAATTGAACATACTGGGTACCACTGTTGATTGCATCTTTTAGGTCGAATGTACCTCCGGAATAATCCGAACTAACTTGTTGAGTTGCAGTGTACACTCTTGTAACGCGATAATCTTTAGGAACGCTCTTTCTGCGTATACGTTCAGATTGCTGAGCGAAAACATCATTAGTATCAGTAATTTTCCCACCTGAGGTAAAGGTTAGATGACTGTTCCACAGACGGTTTGTTTGCAGGTTGTTGCGATAAGAGTCTGCCTTATCTGCATAATCCAAAATTTGTTGAGGATTCCAAACCCCAATTCTGGCTATGGAAATATCTGGCACAGAGTCGGTTCCTATTATACAGGCATACCAGTTATCACTTGCCGTTGCTCCATGTTTGTTTGTCCAAAGCTTTTTCACAGGAACCAGGTTATAAATACGGGCTGGGCTGTTATCTCTTGTATCATCAACACCTTCACCCAAAAAGATAACGTTCGTTAATTGTGGTTCACTCCAGTTATTGTAGGCATAAGTTATAAATGCTTTTATCGGTTCTGATCCAACAATACCATGATTAAACTCGTCATAAATATCTTGAACATCAATAACCTTCACACTATGACCGTCGTTTTCCCAGATACTTTTTAACTGTAACGTACCTTCAGCCTCTTTAAAGTCCTTTACTGTTATAACCACCACATTAGCAGAATTTAACGGATCTACAAGGTTACTTGGAACATTCAATCGAGCACTTTTGGGAATCTTTTTCATCGCTTCCGATACAGCAAAATAACGCACCGCCATGGAAGAAACACTATCTTGTATTGTTACAGTCCAGGGAGGAATCCCTTCAAGGTTGAAAGGCTCAATTTGCACATTGTTAAAGACACTTGATCCAATTTTATAAACCGATATATCGGGAGTTGTGAAGCCCTTTAACTCAAATTGAAACAAGCCATTAGATACATTAGAAGGTTTGGTAAATTTGATATAGTCCAGATCAGTTTTATACTCACGCCAATAAGTAACGGTTGCATAATCCAGCATCACTTGCTCTCTATCACTCATCACAGTGCTTCCAGACAGGCTTACATACAAGTTATTAGTACCATGCTTCAGGAAAGTATTGGGGATGGGAGATTGATTCGAGAAAATCTTCTCTGTCTGTCCAATCCAAGTATGCGTATTTATCATAGCCTGGTTCAATCTTACCGAAGCTTCATGATCATACTGTCCGCTGGTTAAAGTTTCAGCATAGGTTAACCCCATCAGTGATACTTTTGCAGAAGCTGTACGAATAGTTGTATCTTTGGGATACTGTAGCTCTATGGGAATTATCTCGAGATTTGGGGCACTTATCTTCTTCCAAAACCATAGATCTTCTCTGAAATAATTCGGGTTAGATGAGCTCCATCCTTTTCCAAGTTTATCGCTTACATATTGCTGCTCGAAATGAACTGTTTCTTCGTAGGCATCAGGTATCCGATTTGAAGGGATATTGGATACAATTAAGCCTCCATTTTCCACAACCATTCTTGCGCCATAATTATCCTTCAGGCTTAAGGTGTACACGTTCTCTGAAGTGTAGTCATCCATATAGCCTGTGTCACCATTATGTTTATCACCGTAGAACTCAAAATAGTCTCCCGGATCAAAACTGGCATCGTTTTCTCCCACAAAATGAATGGGAACCTGACCAAATTCGTCAGTAAGCTCTAAATAGCGTGGATCAACCGAAGCAGGAGTCCAGTTCATAGTTATCTGTAAAGAATCCGCCATTAAAGTAATCATGTTCATCAGATATTGATAGTCAATTTTGTATAATCCTTCAGAATCAATTATAAGTTGGATTTCATTTACTCCATCCACCCCATTCTTGGGATAAGTTACGCTGGAATTACGCTGTTTCTCCAAACGCCAAGCCTTAGAACTGCTATCGTTAAGGAAGAATTCTGCACTTTCCGCATCCAGGGGATTGGGGCTTAGCTGCCAATTCTTTGAGGCTGTTTTCGTGCCATGAATGGTGATATAAATCGTTATCTGATCGTAGATAACTAATTCTTTACTACCTGCACGATATTGGAAGGGATAAATTGTTAAGGGAATGAACTTTCGGTTACCAACGAAAGCGGATTCTCCCTTTTCACATATATGCAAGGGGTAAAGCTCTCTGTTCCCATAAGCCACAAAGCCTGGAGCAGAAAGATAACCTGGTTCATCTCCATCCAATGTAAGCTTAGAGGATGGAATTAGATTGATATTTGGGGTTACATTGCTTTCGGAATTTTCTATGCTGAAACTGAAATCTCCATCCACTGGAACGGCTATTGC
>JAQVMI010000426.1 GCA_028703735.1 Candidatus Cloacimonadota bacterium
TCCTCGATTTTCCAGCGAATTTTGTACATCCTGATCGCTTTATCAATTATTTTGAGCTTACTCAGGTCTGGTTGTCCGGGGAAATCGCAAAATAAATAGAAATAGCCACCTTCTACTTCTACGTTTTTGGCTATCTCATCCTTGGCTTTTTTGTTTGTGATGTATCGTGCTACTATCAACCAGGTATCAATCGTCTCAGGATGCTTTACAGGATGGGGATTGAGCCTTATTGAGACACGCTTCAACCCGCATTTAAAGTGTGAGTCTGAGTCTTTAAGCTCGTATGTGTAATCCAACTTGAGTGACTTTGCCACTTCCATAAAACTCTTCTCACAGTTGTTTACAATTAGGCTTCTTACGCCCTTAGAACGGACTATATAGTTCATGGCATTCTGCTGTAAAAGACCGCAGAGATTCCTTTTGTCGTAACCACGATCAAACAGATAAACTCCCTTGTTGTCGCTGTCATCGACAATAATGGCAGTTTCCATATTGAACCCACGGCATTGTTCAGTGATTATAGCACTCTCAAGATCTCTTCCCAAGTCTTGCTTGTTTAGGTGTTTTGTGAAGCGCTCACAGACCTTCTTGAGGGTTGTCTTCTCGTTTAGTTCGCTGGCTACTCTCAGACAAATAACAGATTGGCTCTTGAGTATCCCTAGGCACATGTCATGCAAGAAGTTAAACTCAGGTAGGGTAAAGTGTTTTGAGAACTTGTCCAGAAACTGCGAAAATTTTACTTGCATGCTTTGCTTGGTTTGCTTTTGTTGAACATCAAACATGGTCGACTCCTTGTTGTTTAGTTTTCATAGATATTCACTAACAGGAGTCGGCTTTTTTGTTAACAAATCAAGTAGACATTTTGTTAATTTAATCGTCTGTGCCCCAAAGTAATAGAAATATGGTATTGTAGTGAAAATTCATAAATAGTACTTCAATATTGAGGGGTTGGTTTCTAACCGATACAAAACTATGCTGTTACCAATATCCGGAAAAACCATAATAGTTCATTTAGCTGTTTAGCTGAATACTTTTTCGGAAACAAAGAAGCTTGAAAATCACTTCTGATCAATGTCTATGGAGATAGGTGCGAAAATTTCGGGGGGATGCGTGAATTCTGTTAAGGAGCTATTCAAAATTAGCATTGACCCTTGCAAATTGAGTTTGTGAATTTCTCCCTTGACAGATTTCAAACATTGTTACTTCCTGCACATAAGAAAGTAATTATGCAAGGAGTTTATATGAAACAGATCCATGTGCTTATATTAGCAGCGGTTATACTTATGTTGCTTGCTGCCTGTACTACAAACACAGGTACAGCCACACCAAAAATGGCAACAAAATATGATATCGCCTTAACAAAGGTTGTTCGTTCAGCAGACACAAGCGGACGCAATAAAGCCCCTGTGGCAGATTCCACATTGGTAAACAAGCTTCGTTACCGCTATGAAGATGATATGATGCGTACCATCTGGAGTGCTTCCGAAAATGGTTTCGAACTTACACTGTACAATGCTTCCGAGAAAAACATTGCAATCAATTGGGAACAAGGTTTATACTTGGATTACGATAATATCGGGCATCGCCTGATTATCTCTGCCACAAAGGATTCTGAAAAAGAAAAACCACAGGCAGCCAGTGTAATTCCACCCAGGGGAAATTTGGTGGAA
Source organism: Candidatus Cloacimonadota bacterium (assembly GCA_028703735.1). Lineage (GTDB taxonomy): Bacteria > Cloacimonadota > Cloacimonadia > Cloacimonadales > Cloacimonadaceae > Cloacimonas. Next base: position 1,671 of record JAQVMI010000426.1, read on the forward strand.
ACCATTTTTTCGGCAGATCACATCAGCCTTTCCAGCATGTTGGGCATTTATGTACACAACCCGCTGCTTCCCACAGATTATGCCTCTGCAGTTCGTTATAAAGGCAAAGAAATGAAGGTGATCCTTCCTGTTGTGGTGGATGGAGTTTCACAAAACTATGAACATACCTTCAAAGTGATAAATGTTCGCCAGGTTGCCGTAAAAAGTAGCTCTATCTTCGGATTATAATTTTTACTACGAAGTTATTGTAAACAAAGAGTGGGTTTTAACAGCCCACTCTTTGTTTTATGTTGTTTCCAGTTTGAATTTGCATTTGTTCGTAACAACAGCCGCCCCGGCTGTTTTCACACGAGGCGTGTGAAGTTACGAAACTCCAGCTGCTTCAGCTTTATTCACACGAGGCGTGTGAAGTTACGAAACTCCAGCTGCTTCAGCTTTATTCACACGAGGCTTGTGAAGTTACGAAAGGCGTGTGAAAAATACTTTACTGAATCGCCAGTTTGCGGGTGAAGGGTTTTTCTCCGTGCACTTGCACTTTCAGAAAATAAACTCCCGCAGCACAAGCTTTTCCATTTACATCCTTGCCATTCCAGGTGTAGGTTTCTATATCTGTTAGCTTGGCACTGTGAACCTTTTGTCCCTTCAGGTTATAAATCTTTAGTTCTGCATTGCGGTTTTTAAGGTTAGACAGCCTAATATCCAGGTTCTGTCCTTGCGATACAGCAACAGGATTGGGGAACATACTTACGGTTACAGGCTTTAACAGCTGATCTTCATTGCTGACAATAATTACATAAAGCTCGTTACTGCTATCGGATTCCACAAAGCCATCCCAGGCACGCACACTGTAAGTGGTGGTTTCATTTCCCGTCCAGGTAAGATCGGTGTATTCGCTTTGAATAAAGGGGATTGTATCAATCAATTGCATATTGCGATAGATTCTGTAATGCGTCCAATTGGGATGAGCCGCTGTTCCACCCGGAGCTTGCCAAAACAAGCGTACCTGAGGTTGGTTTAAAGCCTCGTTATAAAGATCGGGATCGTTAAACAGAAACCAGGGAATCAATTCTGCTGATTGCCAGAGAAATAAGGAAACAGAATTAG
>JAQVMI010000427.1 GCA_028703735.1 Candidatus Cloacimonadota bacterium
CTACGCAGGAAGTGAATTGCAAAGCTTTCCCGCAAACCCAAACCCGCTATGGTGATGGGAATGGAATTGGAAAATTGCGTTAAGCCCATGCGTATGCAAGCATTAAGCCACGTTATTGGGATAAACAGATTCAAAATTAACCAGTATTGCAGATAAGTAATAAGCGTATTGGCTATTTGCAGGCTCATCATTTTGGGTGCTTGTTGCAGATATGGTTTTTGAATTGCCTGCCATTGCTGCTTCATGCCAAGTATTAGATACAGAATAAGCGGCAGAGTTGTGCTGATAGCAATCAATCCCCAGCGTAACCACAAAGGTAAGTAAGGATAATATAGCAAAGCAGAAACCGAGGCAAAACTCCAGCAAGCCCATGTCATAAAACTCCGTTCCAGCGTAGTACTCCAAAAAGAAGCCATTTTGCTACTATTGGAAACAAAGAAGATTTTGGCAATGCTGGCATGTCCACCCGGCAGAGCGAAACGTAATGGCAAACCAATCAGGTAAGAAATCATCACCTGTTTTTTGTTTACCTGATACCCCGGGTTTATCCTAAGGGCAAATAGCCAATTATGGTATTGGATTATATGCCGCAAAAGACTAAGGCAAATAAGCACCAGCACCAGGCTAACAGGTAAAGCCAGGATGTCCTTTAAGGCAGTGCTAAAATCTATCTGGCGGGCAATACGCCACATGATAAACACACTTAAAGCAAGCTTTAGCACGTAAAGCAATGTTTTGTGCCAGGAGGGACGGCTGTTATAGTTATAAAGTGGTTTCATAATTCTATCTCGTATCTTGTCAAGTTTCCTAAGTCGCAGAGCGTTTGGGCTGTCAATCTCCTGATTGACAGAAGCGACGGAGTCGCTTGTATTTATAGCGAGCTATGCTCGCTGTGGCAACCTAAGAGATTGCCACCCCAAGCTTGACAAGAACCTCGTATTGAAGTCCAAACCGGCAGTGAATCCGGCAATATGTTAATGATTCTCATTGCCGGCTTGAACTCCAATTATCCTTTGCCAAAAGCTTGTATTGTCTGCTGAAGCGCAGCCTCTATCAAAGCTTCGGGAGGCAAGCCAATAAAGCCATCATCCATCATTTTGTGGCACAAGAGACGGGTGGAATCAATTTCTGCCTTGGCAAGATTAAAAACTTCCCGGTGGCTTAGTTTAATTGTTGCCACACCTTCTGCAACAGCCTGCATTGCCACATCGGCTGCTTCGTGTGCAAATACATCCACTTCGTCCATTTTGGGAACAATATCATCTGGTGTAATGCCCCTACGTTCTGCAAAAGAGGCAAGAGAGTGCGCCGCAGCTATAGCCATTTTATCAGTGATCTTGGTGGCTCGAACCAGAAGAGCTCCTTTCAAAATTCCGGGGAATCCACAGGAGTTATTTATCTGATTGGGGAAATCTCCCCGTCCGGTTGCCACAATAAAAGCTCCGGCAGCTTTGGCATCGTAAGGATAAATTTCGGGAACCGGATTGGCACAGGTGAAAACAATGGAATTAGCTGCCATCTTGCTTATCCACTGTGGTTTTATAGTGTTTGGACCAGGGGTGGATAGTGCAATAAGAACATCGGCATCCTGCATGGCATTATCCATACCCTCTATGCAATTGGGATTGGAAGCCTCTGCCAATGCCCACTGCTTATACTTTGTGGGATCCTGCTGTATATCACTGCGTTTGGGATGCAAAGCTCCCTTGCTATCAAACATAATCAGGTTTTTGGGGTCTAAACCGCTTTGCAGCAAAAAACTGGCAATGGTAGTATTGGATGCTCCTGCACCAAATAACACACAGCGGATATTACCTATTTGCTTGTTGGCAAGCTTTAGGGCATTTATCAATCCGGCTAAGGTTACGCTTGCAGTACCCTGGGCATCATCGTGCCATACCGGAATTTCACAGGATTCGCGCAATTCGTCTAATACCCTGTAACAATTGGGTTGGGAGATATCTTCCAAATTTACCGCACCCACACTTGGTTGCAGCATCCTTACAAAATCTATTATCTTTTGAGCCTGTGGCTTTCCGGCAGAATCGCGGCTATCCATGCAAAGAGCAATTGCATCGCAAGCTCCTAAATATTTCATTAACATAGCCTTGCCTTCCATCACACCCAATCCGCCTTTGGTTCCGCAATCACCATCACCCAATACCCGAGTGGAATCACTTACCACAGCCACTAAATTACTGCGGTTAGATAGATCGTATGAAGCAGAGGGATTATCTCTAATTGTGGTGGATACAGCAGAAACACCGGGTGTGTACCACACATTAAACCAGTTAAATCCCCAAATTCCCGCCTTGGGGAGAGTTTGCATTTTTCCTTTGTAGTGATTGTGCATACTTAAGGAAAGCTGCTTCAAAAAATAGGTTTGGGCTGCGGCAACTTCATTGGCACTAAAGAGATCGGCAAATACTTCGCCTAAATTTGCCAGCGAGGAAGAGAGCTTTTTCATTATCCATCCTGCAATAATAAGTTTTTGAGAAAAGATTTGGCGATGGGTGTATTTGTCAAGTAAGGATTGCCTAACAGCTTTTGAAGTGCCCTGTGATTTGTAACATAGTTTTGTAAACAGTTGTACAAGCCGGTTTGCAACCGGCGAAACAGGATTGGGTTATAAACCCAACCCTGGAGTTTGGACATTTTACGTAAATAATTAAATTAATGCTTGACATACATACCTGTCTTATAATAATGACTCCAACTAAACATAAGGAGTTTAACATGAAAGACGAAGATATTCGTCAAGCCATTC
>JAQVMI010000428.1 GCA_028703735.1 Candidatus Cloacimonadota bacterium
GTTAGTAATTCCGGGGTTCATCTATACCGGAACCAAAAGGCATTGCCCCGAGCTTGGTTTGTGGATTCGCTGGAAGTGGTTACCGAGGCAAGCAAAATTCTGGAAAGGCTGGGGAACCCCAATTTTGACCCCAGAAAACTTGCTTTGGTGGAACAGGAAATACCCCGGATTCAAGCTCCCGATAGTAGCTATGTGAAACAAAGTGAATATGGCTTGCAAAGCCTTAAATACGAAGTATTTACCAATAAAGATGCCTATATGGTACTAAGCGAAGTGTATTATCCTGCCGGTTGGAAAGCCTATCTGGATGGCAATTTAACGCAAATTTACCCCACAAACTATATCTTGAGAGGAGTTGTAATTCCTTCTGGCAAACACACTCTGGAGATGCGCTTTATGCCTGATTCCTACCAAAAAAGCCTTGTGCTTAGCCTAAGCGGATTGCTAATAACAATTCTGGCTGTTATCGGTGGGTTTTTATTGCAATACAAAAACAAATTGAAACACAAGGAAAACGATATTTAGGCAGGAGTTATTACTGCCGTAGAACTGTTTGAATTTGTCTCTGCCTGGGTTCGCATTAGTCCTTTGCGCTGTTATAATCTATGGATAACTCCAAACCTGGCTTCTGGCGCAAATGACTTCTGCTATCATTCCGAGCTTGATATTCAGTCAGAGGTCATTAGAGCCTATATTTATGGAAATGTTAACCTTACTACATGGATGCCGAATAGCGATTTGCTAATTTCTCTTGCCACAAAAACCCCCTTTCAGAAAATTGGCGTCACAGAAAATATGGAAAGGAGGTTCTTATGATCCACACCTATAAAGTGGTTCAGCAGCGTTTTGTACCGTCTATTACAGCGGATGAAGCATTCTGGATACATCTGGAGAACCCCTCCACAGAAGAAGCCGACAAGATACTAAAGAAATACGATTTACCCGAGGATTTTATTACAGACCTGCAGGATGCAGACGAAAACTCCCGCATGGAATATGAAGATGGAGCTGTGTTAATAATACTACGCGTCCCCATCTATTACAAGCATCGTTCTGCCAGTATTTCTTTTGCCACAGCACCTTTGGGGATTATAGCCATCCAGGAAAAACTAATCACGGTTTCTTATTACGATAACGAAATTTTAACCCAATATCTGGATGGAAAACATCGCTCTTTCGAGATAACCCAACAGAGCTTCATCTTAAACATAACTTTGCGCACTGCAATATATTATCTGAAGTTCTTAAAAGAAATTAACCGCCGCACAACTCAAATAGAGAACGAACTGCATCAATCCATGCGAAATAAAGAGCTTATCAGGTTGCTACGCATGGAAAAATCTCTGGTGTTTTTTAACACTTCTTTAAAATCCAACGAGATCATCTTAGAGCGTTTACAGCGATCCAGATGGCTACACATAGATCCCGAAGCGGAAGATATGATAGATGACGTGATAATCGAAAACAAACAGGCAATAGAAATGGCAAACATTTACAGCAGCATTTTAAGCGGGATGATGGATGCCTTTGCTTCTATGATTTCCAACAATTTGAACGTGGTGATGAAGTTTCTTACTTCCATCACAATAATTCTTGCATTACCCACTCTGATAGCCAGTATATACGGCATGAACGTGCATTTGCCGTTTCAGGAAAGCAGCTTTGCTTTTGCCTTTGTGATGGGATTATCTATATGTTTATCGATAATCCTGGTGCTGGTGTTCATCAGGAAAAAGTATTTTTAGGAGCTACAATATGTTTTACCTAAACGTTAGTGACACCTTTTCCGCAGCTCACCGCTTATGTGGCTACGAAGGTGCTTGCAGCAATCTGCACGGGCATAATTGGAAGGTTCGCGTAGGCTTGAAAACAGCAAAACTGGATTCAATAGGCATGGCTATGGATTATGGCATTATAAAGCAAATCCTGAAAGGAATTCTGGATACGCTGGATCACACATATCTGAACGAAGCAGCTTTGCTAAATGGGCTGAATCCCACCTCCGAAAACCTGGCAAAATGCATCTATGAAAGCATGCAACAAGCATTGCAGGATCAACCTGCCGATATTTACGAAGTGGAGATTTGCGAATCCGATAGAAGTAGCGTGGTTTACCGAAATGTTTAGGTTTGTGCAATCTTTCTTTGTGAAAAGCGCAGTAGAACCTGCTGATTACCCTGCCTCTGCCTATCCTGAATTTGCCTTTGCGGGACGTAGCAATGTGGGAAAATCCACTTTGATAAATCTGCTTACGGGTCACCACGGCTTGGCAAAAACCTCTAACCATCCGGGGAAAACCAGGCTGTTAAATTTCTTTTTAACCCGCTACAAGGTTGATGATACCGATATTCAAGGCTTCATTCAGCTTACCGATCTTCCGGGCTATGGTTTTGCCGAAGTAAGCCTGAACGAACAAGAAAAATGGCGCAAAATGATTAGCAAATACTTTGAACAGCGTACCCAGCTTCGCAGCATTGTGGTGCTGGTAGATATCCGCCATCCCGCAGATAGAAAGGATATTCAGATGCTGGAAATGCTCCGTTTAAGGGGTGTGGATCATTGCATTGTTGCCACCAAAGCCGATAAAATACCCAAGACAAAGATACATAAAACAGTGCATGCTTTAGCCAAGGAACTGGGTTTGAAGGACGAACCGGTTTTTGCAGTTTCGGCATTGCTAAATACAGGATTTCAGCCTCTTCTGGATTGGATATACAGCAAGCTTGCGTAGTGCAAAACAGGTGAGGCTTTAAGTGGATTATA
>JAQVMI010000429.1 GCA_028703735.1 Candidatus Cloacimonadota bacterium
AGTTTAATTTTCATTGGAAAAAAGAGAATAATATTTAGAGGTTACCATGAGATTATCGATTGAAAAGAAAGATCTGATTACGCATATACAACATTTGGCTACGATTGTTCCTGCCAAGAATACATCACCTATCTTAACTAATTACCTTATTAATGTGTCTCAGGAAACTAATTCTGTTCGCATTACTGCTTCTGATTTGGAGCTTACGGTAGTTGTGGAATTTCCGGCAGCAGTTTCTGAAGGCGGAACAATTGCAGTATCTGCCCGTCATTTTAACGAGATTATTAATTTTATGCCGGATGCCATGGTAAATCTTTGGCGGCATGAAGAACTGCTTATGATACAATGCGGTAAAGTAGATTTTAATCTGTTGATTGCGGATCATACTTTATTTCCGGTAATTCCGGAAACCAAGCTTGAAAATGCTATTTCCCTTGATGCTGCTCTTTTTAACAGGATGATCAGTAAAACTCATTTCGCCGTTTCAGTGGATGTAAACAGAGCGGTATTAACCGGTGTATGCTGGAAAATATTCCCAGATCATCATCTTATGGCAGCAACTGATGGAAGAAAGGTATCGGAGATCAAAATATTGGATTCTATGCTAATGCCTCCTCAGGATCCCACCGAAAGTGTAGAGGAAAACATCTTCACAGATCAACAGCAAAGCTACATCGAGAAAGTAATCCCGGTTAAAACTTTGCTGTTTCTCCAAAAGATCTATGATCCGGAATATAAAGAGATGAATGTATCAATTGGACGTAACAAAATGATGTTCTCATACGGGAAATACTTTGTGTTTTCCCAGGTTATTGAACACAAATACCCAGAATACCAAAAGGCATTTCCCCTTGATTTGCCCAATAAATTTGTGATTGATAGAGAAGCTTTACGCACCGCTATCCGCCGTGTAGCCCTTGTAGCTCCGGACGATAACCTAAGAATCCGTTTCGAGCTGGATAACGATCGTTTTGAAGTAAATACTTCTAATCGTGATACTGGAGACGGAAAGCAAAACATGGATAATTACAATTACGAAGGTGGATCCACCGGAGTTTCGTTCAATTACAAATACATGCTTTCCATTTTGGAAGCTGTGGATTCGGATAAAGCAATTATCAAACTGGGCTCTTCCAAAGACCCTATGATGATTTTTAACGAGTCTGCCATTCCAGGGCAAGAGATAACCTTCCTGCTAATGCCATTGCGGTCTTAAAGCTATTGGATTTATCCCGGATTTGTTTAGACCAATTCCGCAGCTATAAGCAAGGGGAATTTGTATTTCAAGCTTCCGGCAGCCTTATTATTGGCACAAATGGTTGTGGTAAAACCAATCTGCTGGAAGCTATTGCTTATTGTGGAATAGGTAAATCGATCCGTTTTCACCGAGATGAGGATTTGCTGCATTACGATTCCAAAATGTTTAGGATTGTGGCAGATTTTAGCACAGATGCAGATAGTAAGCTAAAAGTATCATTAGCCTATGCCGATAAAAAGAAGCTTCTAAAACTTGATGATCTACCCATAAGGCAATTAAGCAAGCTTTTTGATGTTGTAAAAGTAATATACTGCGCCCCAGAGGATTTGTTGATGATAAATGGTTCTCCCAGATTTAGGAGACAGTATTTCGATTTGGCAATAGCGCAGCTTTACCCGCAATATATACCCTTGCTTAGAAACTACCTCCATCTTGTTGAGCAGCGTAACGCATTGTTAAAGCGTAATTATCAACCGGCTGAAAAGCAAAGTTGGGATGAAAGTTTTGCCCGAAGTATGCACGATGTATGGAGTTTCCGAGCTCGATATCTGCTATCGTTGAATGAAGCTTTCCGCAATCAATACACCAGCATATTCCCTTTGGCAAGTTCAATAGTGGTAAATTACAATACAGCCTTAAAGCTGAAACTGGATAGCTCTGTAAATTCAATCCTGAATCATTTGCGAGATTTAGAGCCAAGAGAAAAGCTGTGGCAGAGAAGCTTAGCAGGAGCTCATCTGGATGATTATGAATTCAAGCTATCTGGTCGTGATATGCGTGTTTATGCATCTCAGGGTCAAAAACGCATCGCAGTGATTATCCTGAAGCTAATTCAGGCTCACCTAATAGAAACCATTACTGGGATAAAACCCATTCTACTGTTTGATGATATTTTTGCAGAATTAGATTATTACCATTCGCAAAGCATCAGGGATTGCATTGATAGCCGATATCAGGTTTTTATTGCCAGTCCCAAAGAAGATATCTGCAATATCTGGAAGGGCTATCAAGTGTTAAAAATTGCAGAGAAGTAAGGTGAAACTAAACCGCAATATCTTAGGTTGGATGTTTTATGATTTTGCCAATTCAGCCTTCACAACTATAATTGTAACAGTAGTATATAGCGTTTATTTCATAAATCATGTTGTAGGTGGAGATTCGAGCTATGGAGAAATGCTGTGGGGTAGGGCGATAGGGATTTCAATGACTTTGGTAGCTTTAACAGCTCCCATTTTGGGTGCTGTGGCAGATTACTCCAGGGCAAAGAAACGCTTGCTTTTTTTAAATTGCTATCTTACCGTTATCTTTACAGCATTATTGTATTTCGTGAAACCGGGACAGGTTTTCATTGGAATGTTATTTTTCATAATTGCCAATTTTGGCTTTAATAGTGCCAACGTTTTTTATGATGCTTTTCTTCCTGAGATTTGCAGTGCTGAAGATATCGGCAGAGTTTCTGGCTATGGATGGGGCTTGGGATATGTGGGTGGATTGCT
>JAQVMI010000430.1 GCA_028703735.1 Candidatus Cloacimonadota bacterium
TTCCTTGTCGTCCGCCAGCCATGCCGTAGCTTTAGCGGAGGATGGTGGTGTATAATCTTCTTCTTCCTTTTCCTCGACCATATCGCTCAACTCTTGGCTCATAGGCATAACCATATTAAAAATAATAATATCCCTCTTCTCTTTTCCGTGCCTTCCTCGCCTTCCGTGGTAAAATAATCTTACTCATCCTGTTCCCTTTACTTTATCGCTCAAAACTTGTCCTGAATACAGTAAATTAGTAAAAAGTGAGAAGTGAGAAGGACAGAAGAAGTGAATTTTCTTCATTCGTGCTATTCGTGTAATTCGTGGTTGATATTTTCTGTAAGTCGTCCAAAAGTCTTGGCTTGGCTGGGTGGAAATGATGCTTAACTAAAAGATTGTCAGCAGAGCTGTGGAATGAGTCTTCTCAATACTACGTCTTGTTCTATATAGATGAAACAATTGGGCTTTACATCATAGCTTTGTTACTCCCCCCTGTATATTACAAGATAGCGAAAAAATATTTTTTTATTGTTGGTTATAATATAAAGATAAAAATGGCTTTGCGTATTTTCCCAACTTCCAAATAAAGAAAATACGCAAAGGAGCAAAACATGAAAAATGCAAATCTCTCTTCAGATTCAGTCAAGAAAAAAACTGAATTTTCAAAACTCTCGTTAGTAAATCCCAATTCAGCCGGCATCGACATTGGATCAAAAGAACACTGGGTCTGTATTGCACCTCACTTAGTAAAAGAGAATGTCAGGAAATTCTCTGCTTTTACCTTTGGTTTACGTGCAATCAGCGAATGGTTAAAAAAATGTCAGGTAGAATCAGTTGCTATGGAATCAACAGGAGTTTACTGGATACCTCTCTACGAGATTTTAACTGCGGAAGGTTTCGATGTGGTTTTATGCAATGCACGTGAAGCAAAGAATGTACCTGGGCGTCAGAAAACCGATGCTAAAGATTGTGTCTGGTTACAAAAGTTACACTCTTATGGTTTATTATCCGCATCATTCGTACCACCGGCAGAAATCAGGGCACTTCAAGCCATGACACGTTATCGAGATGTACTTGTTCGAGAAAATTCAAGACACGTACTAAGAATGCAAAAGAGCCTGAACTTAATGAATATTCTGCTTCCCAGAGTAATTTCAAATATTGCAGGGAAAACCGGTATCAATATCATTAAAGCAATAATTTCAGGCACCACTGATCCTGAAACACTGCTATCCTTCAAGGATAAAGCGGTGAAAGCATCTAATGAGTTATTTCTTAAAGCGTTAGATGGTAATTATCAAAAAGTACATATTGGGATATTGTCATCAGAATTAGAATTGTATGAGGATACTTGTGAACGAATCAAGCATCTGGATAACAACATTAATGAACAACTATACCACTTGGCACAAATTAACTCATCTGAGAATAATGCGGTCTTTAATGCACCAGAATCTTGTGAAAACTCAGATGAACAAACATTAATTGATTTAACAGGTGTAGATTTAACTAAAGTACCAGGTTTTAATGTATTAAGTATAATGAAGCTCATTGGAGAGACAGGAACTGATATGAGTAATTGGAAAGATGCCAGACATTTTACCTCCTGGTTACGTTTGTCACCCGATAACAAGATAAGTGGAGGAAAAGTACTTAGTAGTAGAACTATACGTTATAAACCTAAGGCTGCCTATATATTTCGTATATGTGCTTCAACATTAGGAAAGAATAAAAGTTATCTTGGCTATTTTTTGAGAAAGAAAAAAGCACAAAAAGGTTATCCCAAAGCCTTAACAGCAACTGCTCGAAAACTGGCTACGATTTATTATCTTATGTTGAAAAACAAAATGTCTTTTGTTGAATTGGGAGAAGACTATGCTAATAGCAATAATAGAGAAAAAGCAATTAGAAGTCTTAGGAAAACAGCAGAGAAATTTGGTTTTTCGTTAATATCGAAAACTAATGTATAATTAGTGAAAAATGTAATGGTAATTGCTCGAAGACTGGCATCTTCATTGGTGGAAATAAACCCCGTGAATGAGTATAGTAGCCTGTATTGACGCTTTTAAAATTGGTGAAGCCAAAATATTGGCTATCCCGTATAGGAGAGTTTTTTTTATACTAAGAATACAGGTGTGCAATTACCTTAATATCGTAAAATGAACTTTTGTTGAATTTTAGTAGTATTGAAAATCAGGAGTGAATATAGTATAAGAAGTTATGAAAATTATTTTCTAATACAAAACAAGATTTTTTTAAAATGATTTTCTATTGGATAGGATAGTTGTATCTAAAAATCGCTTCTTTAGTAAAAATCTCGAATAAAATTGGTGGTTATTTATAGTATTGTTTCATAGGAGTGGTTATCACCAGGCTCCAGCCCCTCCCCTCATTTCAAATCTCTGCTTGGAATGTCTTTGCGTCAGCTCCGCTGACAATTCTATACAGCTTCCCGTAATATAATAGATAACGAAACAAATTATCAGGGATGGAAATATGTTGTAGCTATTCAGCTTGTAGATTTTCCGATAGATATGTGAGAAATTTATAATTATCAGCGGAGCTGATGGAAAGACACATTCCCAGCAGAGCTGTGGAATGAGTATAAATCATGAAAACACCCGTAGGGGCAAACCTGTGTGTTTGCCCTGATTAAAATAATTACCCGCCTGCGTGTGGTTAGATTTTTATTACTTGTTCATCATCCAGAAGATAGCCGGCAATGTCGTACATATTACTGACTTTTCCCACGGCGAGTTTATCGCTTAT
>JAQVMI010000431.1 GCA_028703735.1 Candidatus Cloacimonadota bacterium
CTACGTGAAGAGATAAGAATTGAAAAGATCACCGATGCCGAAATTGTTCAGATTTATTTAACCGATATCATGCAAGATGTTTTGGTTCGTGAAGATGCAGATGCCCCAGATTTCTTTGCAGAGCCAGAGAATAAACCGCATGTAATAGTTTTTGTAGGAGTAAATGGAACCGGTAAAACCACGACCATTGGTAAAGTAGCCTACAAATTTGCTCAGAAAGGCAAAAAGGTGCTTATTGTAGCGGGTGATACATTCCGAGCTGCTGCTATAGAACAAATAGCCATATGGGCAGACCGTGCCGGAGTAGCAATAGTCAGAGCTCAGCCAGATAGTGATCCTTCTGCCGTGATCTACGATGGAATTAGCTCTGCGCTTGCCCGTGGACTCGATATTGTGCTAATAGATACTGCCGGACGACAACACACCAAAGAAAAACTGATGAAAGAGCTTAGTAAGATAGATCGTACTATAAAAAAACTGCTGCCAGATGCACCTCATGAGGCAATTTTAGTAGTGGATGCTACTACAGGCCAAAATGCCATATCCCAAGCTTTTAACTTCGATAAATCGATTAAATTAACTGGCATTGCTTTAACCAAATACGATGGTACTGCCAAGGGTGGTATTATCTTTAACCTGCGTCACAACCTCAAATTGCCGGTAAAACTCTTAGGAGTTGGAGAAGGAATTGAGGATCTGATCCATTTCCGCAGAGTGGACTTTGTGAAAGCCTTTTTCACTAAAAACAGCTCAGAGGAGGAATAATGAAAAACACTGCCTTAAAATTTATTAATCCCATATTGGCTATCTTGGTTCTATTAACCTTCATATTTGTAGTTCTTTACAAATTTGGTCCCTTAGCTTGGAGAGGCTCTGAAACCCTTGCCCAATTGCATGCTTTTTCCGGAAGCATCTTCTTCTTTGTAGCATTAATCCACTTGTATTACAATTGGGGATGGGTTAAAGTGAATATTTTTGGTAAGAAGGGTGTTAAGCGTTAGACATATAGATACTTCTGTTATCTCCAATAGGCAGAAAAGCTTCCTGCCGGGCATTATACATGGTGAGTTATGTTGTTTATAACGTCTGCAAAAGCTTCTGAATTAGCAGAAAAGCTATTAGAACTTACCACCCAATCCAGTGCAATATCTGCCAGAATGCTAAAAATTCGGCAGATTATGGAGCAGCTATTCAAAGCTGTAACCGAAGATGTAAGGCTTAGTTTTAATGGGTTATTTGCCCGAATGCAATATGTAAGCAATATTGCTGGCATGGATGCAGGGCTTCAGATGCAAGCGAACAAGCTGCGTATCCTATGTAATGAAATTGCCCATGACGAAATATCTGAACCTTCAGAAAATACTTTTACCAGCTCGATACTTACTGTTTATAATCTGCTGCTATTTTTCTGCCCGGATTTTATAGATGAAGCACTGGCACAATACCTTTTCAAGCACGGTGCTCACGCTTTTACGCCCCTGAAGGAGAATACCAGAAAAAGCTTTCTGTGCGTAGTGAAAACCTGGAAAGTGCTGAAAGAAGGAAACGAAGATTGTGCCTTGGAAATTGAATCTGTGTGTGAAGATGGAACTGCTTGCGTTATCTTGCTAAAGAATGATCCCAAGCAATCCGGGAACGATGGCAAAACTTACACAATGCTGGCAAAATCCTTATGGCAATATGCAAACTTACATTGTTACGAACTTACCGAGGTTATAGGCAGGAAAGGCTTTTATCAATCCAGCCATAGTACTTTAGTAGTCTTAGAGCCAGATTTCTTGATTGATGCTTCTGCATTGGCAGAATGCTTCTCCAGCGGTAGCACCAATCCTGAATATTACATCATAAACAGGATGATAGCCGAACCATCCACAGAGGCAATGCTGCAGGGATCGGTGGTAAACAGCATCTTTGATGAATTAGTCTTTGGCGCTGAAGATACCTATATTGATCTGTTTAAGCATAGTTTGGCAAATCTGCCTGTTGCTTTGGTTGCGCAGGGTAAAGACGCAGTTAAAAGAATCTACTCAAAAGTAGAAGCAGATCATCTGCCTCAGCTTAAAAGCTACATTGGTAGCTTAGCTAATGCGGAAATTTTGCTGGAGCCTTCCTTCATCTGTCCAGAATACGGTTTGCAGGGACGCTTGGATTTGCTTAGTAAACAGGATGATAAATATAGCATATTAGAGTTAAAAAGCGGTAAAGCTCACCCACAGGATATTTGGAAGGGTAACCAGATGCAGGTGATTGCCTATAACATGATTATCCGCAGCGTTTATGGAGCAAACCGCATAAACAACGCCTCCATCCTGTATTCAGCTTGCAAGGAAAATCCATTGCGACATGTAAGCAATGTGCAAATCTTAGAGCAAAACTTACTTATGTGCCGTAACAGGATACTAGGAATCCTGCATCTTCTTGTTAAAGAACCAAAAGTATTTTTCGATTGGTTGATACATAAAACAGATGTTCCCGAATCACCCTTTATGAAGCAAAAACTGGAGCGAATAAAGAGCCTTTTAACCAATGCGGAAGATTTTCAGTACGAGTGGTTCTTAGCCCAGATTCAGCGTATTATTAGTGAAATCTGGAGCGTAAAAACAGGTAATAATGATTCCAATAGTGATAATCCCTATGGGCATAATGCGCTTTGGCAGCAGGGTAAGGCAGAGAAAATAAACAGCTACAAAATAGTAACCAATCTAATTCCCACAAGTTATGATAGACGGATGATTGTTCTTGCCATACCA
>JAQVMI010000030.1:0-3272 GCA_028703735.1 Candidatus Cloacimonadota bacterium
CCAGTTTGCGTCGTTCTCCATCTTCTATGATAAACACTTCTGTGCCAAGGGGGAAGCGCAGGACGCAATCTTCACCCGAAGGACCAGATCTGCGGTTTCCAGAGCCTGCTTTGCCATTGCCTGCTTTATAGCTTTTACTGTAGCGATAGTCTAAAAGTGTGTTTATGTTGGTATCTCCAATGGCAACAATATCACCACCTCTGCCACCATCTCCACCATCGGGACCGCCTTTGGGAACAAATTTTTCTCTGCGAAAGCTTATAGCTCCATCGCCACCATTACCAGATTTAACTCTTATTTTTGCATAGTCTATAAACATGTTTGTCCTTATTTTGTAATTACGAATTTACGGCTTACACTGCTATATCCATCGGAGATTTTTAAGAAATATATGCCCGAGGACGCATTCCTGCCTTGAAGTTTTCCATCCCAGCTTAGGGAAAGCCGGTTTTCTGTGGTAGAGCCATCGAATATTGTCCCTACTTTTTGACCACGCAGATTATATATATCTGCCTTTAGCTTTTTACCCTGCATTCCTTTGATGCTAATAGCCACCGGCACACTCTTTACGGGATTGGGCATAGTGCAGCTAAGTGGCAGGGGAATAAGGCTATTATCATTATTTGCGGAGGGATAAAATGAACCGGTTACAAAATCGATACCGTTATCACTAAAACTCCAGGAAATATATTCCACCGTTTCATCCGGGAAATACACCGAATAAGCTGCTCCCAAACTGTATCCAGCTAAGCTTTCCACTGCTTGAAGAGAGGTTCCATTGCTGGTGGTAAATTCCACTGCTACGGGAAAATCGTTATCTGCATCGGTATAGATAACCGAAAAACTGTGCCCTTCCTGATTAAATACATCAGAGACAACGGTGGGCAGAGAGTTCTGTGCCACTTCATAATAAGTATCCTGAAACACTATCATGCTTAAAGCACCTTGATCTACAAAGTCTATCACTGGCTCAAAAGAAGGCATGCTTATGGCTACAGCCATGGTGACTGGAACCAACCAAAGAGTATTGGATTCTTCGTTCCAAGCTCCGAAATCGGGATCATCGGTTAAATCACTAAAATTACAGGACATGTGCAGCGTTCCCTCAGAAACCTGAGTTTGAGCATCACCCAAGCGCGTGAAAGAGGGAGTTTCGGTTTCTGGATCGTACGATACTTTATATAGTCCGCTGGAGATTACCCCCGGGATATTGAAACTATAAATAACAGCATAAGCCTGTTCTGTATCGGGATTGCTTAAATTGGAGAACATACCCACATACATATTGTAGCTGGTTAAGGATACATAGGTAGGGTAATTACCGCTGTGGTTTTTCATGCTGAAATACAGCTTTTGGGGAGATTTTGCCACGTAGCTATCGGTAATATCCAGATTTGCATTATAGGTGAAAAGGCTATCCCCTACAGGATCCGAACCAATAAATCCCATACGGTTTAGCGAGGGTGGAAAGCTATTAGCATCCCAAAAAGCAGGATTCATAAAAGCACCGAATTCTTCCCCATCATCCATAGCATAACGAAAGCGATAACGCAGCTTGGTACCAAAGCTATAAGGGAGCAAGGCTTCTTTGGTAATTTCGCTAAATTGCGTAGGTTCCGCTATATTCCAATCTGAATTATCCTGATTGTAATAGCACTGCATCGCTACATCACCGGTCATCTCTTCCCAACGCAGGTGCAGATTTCCATTTGCATCGCGGGAGCTATGCCGCACATTTACCCAGGGAGTCTCTATCCCTTGGGCTAAAAGCAAACTGCAAAAGCTTAAGAGAATTAATAATATAACTGCTTTCATTAGCCACACTCCTTTATTCATCTTGTTTTATTATGCCCTGTTCTATCAGTTTACGAAAGTATGTCCAACTGGTTTCATTGGGTTCACTCCATTCACTGGGAGGGCTGGAAAATTCCGGCTTATTTGCCATCACATAATCTTTTATCTTTTTAGGGAGAGCTTCAAAACTACCTTTCAGCTTTTGTCCACGGCAAACAAATACCAAATTTCCGGGGCGATCTCCCATACGCATAAAGGGCATCCAGGGGCTGATTCTATTCCAAGTTATTGAAACCGGAACAGTTTTTAGGGCGGGATTTAGCAAATCGCTTTTATTGGTAAAAAACTGAAAGAACTCGGCAGCCTGATAGGTATCATTCTGAGAAAATTCGCCAAATTCCTTACGGGGAAGAGGACTGGGATAAAAGGGAAAGATATCCATGTGAAAAACCAATTGATCTCCCAAATCTGTGGAAGGGAGAATTTGGTGGGCATAGGGCACCATTTCGGAGCCAAATTCCAAATCTTGATTTACGGGATCATTCCATATTTGAACAACCGGAACTTCTTTTTCGGTAAAGGGGTTGCGCCATTTCTCCAGAATTTCGCCGCTGCGGTAATCTGTGAAAAAAGCAGCTTCCCGGGTTAAAAGCTGAAAACCGGTTTCTCCCGGAACAGTTTTAGCAAGGTTATAGCCTTCAAAACCAAAAAGCTCCACCCGCTTTTCTCCGGGAACTATGCTGTACACAGAACCTGTCCAAAAATATAAAGTTTCTCCACCTTCGGCATCTCCGCGAACCCGCATAAATGCATTCAGGTAATCCTGAGGGTTTGCCAAATCTATACCAAAAACCATTGCCGGCATCAATAGTGCCAAGCATAAGAAAAGGATTGCTGCGCAGTATTGCATAGCTATTTACCACCTTGCTACGATAATCTTTATTATGAGCGGTATAATCTGCATTGGGCTTTTTGTGTCAAGCAAAATGGCAGCAATTGGCTTACAAGCGTTACACATACAGGGTTTTAGAGTTATTAAGAAGGATTTCATAATTGCGTCGCCCACTTTGCTTAAACAGCAGCCTTTTCTAACAGCCTGCATTCAGTATCCTTGCAGTTACCTTGCAGCTACTTTTGATACTGCAAGGTAAGATTGGGGATAGATAGCAGAGACAGTTAGAAACAAGGGCGGTTTAACCAGGGAGTTATATAGACTGTCTGTAAATATCTGCACTCGAGGCGAGTGCAATTACGATCTGGACAGTTAAATCTAAGCCCTGTATTATACCCGCTTGCTTGCAAATAAACCCCAATAAAAAGGAAATATGCAGGGATATGTAAATGGCGGCATGCTGCCAATCTTTACCGCAGAATGCTTTGCTGAAGTGATACTTTCAGTTCCTCCCTCTAACAATATTAAGATAAAGCAAATTAAAGCTTGACGAGATTAGCTGTGCTTAATATTTTGGTTCTGAGTG
>JAQVMI010000030.1:3372-11064 GCA_028703735.1 Candidatus Cloacimonadota bacterium
GCTGCCAATCTTTACCGCAGAATGCTTTGCTGAAGTGATACTTTCAGTTCCTCCCTCTAACAATATTAAGATAAAGCAAATTAAAGCTTGACGAGATTAGCTGTGCTTAATATTTTGGTTCTGAGTGAACATGGGCAGGCATCTAAGCCTCCCTAAATTTCATCTAAGGAGTTGTAACATGATTGGTGAAAGATTGAAGCACGTACGCAATACCCTGCATCTGAAGCAAATAGATTTGGCAAAGGCACTAAATATGAATCCTTCTGCCATATCTCAGATGGAGAGTAACCGCACTAAGCCCTCTTTGGAAACCCTTATCGAAATTACCCAGCAATTCAAGGTTGATCTTCATTGGCTGATAACCGGTGAAGGACAAGCTTTTTGCACTGCAGAACCCCAATTGATGCAAAAAAAGGGTTGGGATGTTTTGCAAAAAATGATGAACGACAGCCTGGAAGAGATTGTTCAGGCACGTCAGGATATGCTGGATTCGGAATCTGTAGATTTTGATGTAGTAGGCGAAATTGCCGCAGGTGAACCCATGGAAAACCTTGGGGATACGGTGGATGTAGTAACCGTTCGCCGCAGCATGATTCATGGTACTATTGGCGATTTCATTGCCCTTAGGGTAAATGGACGCAGCATGGAACCCGATATCAGAAACAACGATGTGGTGCTAATAAGGCAAACCCAGGATTGGCGTTTGCTGGATGGTAAAATTTGTGCGGTTAGAATAGACGGAGCTATAACACTGAAGAAGCTAAGATTGGACGATGCAAAAAAGATGATAGTGCTTATTCCTTTGAACGAGGATTATCAGCCTATTTTGGTAAATCCCGAAAATCATCGCGATATTGCCTTGCTTGGCACCTTGTTTTATCTATTTCGCGTAGTCCGGTAAGCCGGAAGGTTAGCAGATTATGACGGGATTGATTATACTTGTTAGCGTTACTGCAATTATTGCGGCAGCTTCTTTGCTGATAAACCTTTTTAGAAAGCAAGATAACCGTAGCGATACTGCTTTTAGCGAGTTAAAGGGTGCTTTCGAGAATTTTGACAGGCACAGCCGGGAAGAGATGAGCCGTTTGCGCACTGAACTACTGCAAATAAGCGGTGAAAACCGCAAAGAGCTTACCGAAGCTCTTGCCCAGCAAAACGAATTGCTGAACCGCCAAAACCTGGGTAATCGGGAAGAGCAAAAAACTGCCCTGAACGAAATGTCCGAAAACATCACCAAACGGATTAACGAATTGATAAACGCTCAACAGCAACAGGCGGAATTCTTACGGAAAACTTTGGAAAGCCAAATGGAACAGATCCGCGTGAATAACGAGGCAAAGCTGGAGCAAATGCGCCGCACGGTGGATGAAAAACTGCACGAAACCCTGGAAAAGCGTTTGGGAGATAGCTTCAAGATAGTAAGTGAACGGCTGGAATTGGTGCATAAAAGCATGGGTGAAATGCAGAATTTGGCAAACGGAGTGGGAGATTTGAAAAAAGCCCTTACCAACGTTAAAACCCGCGGAGTTTTGGGTGAAATTCAGCTTGAAAACCTGCTTAGTGAAATGCTTTCCCCAGATCAATACGAGAAAAACTTCAAGCCCAATAAACGACGCGACGAAATTGTGGAATTTGCCATCAGACTTCCCGGGCGGGATGAAAACATGGAAAGTGTGTTTCTGCCTATCGATGCAAAATTTCCTATAGAGGATTATCATCGGCTGATGGAGGCTTATGAATTGGGTGATGCCACTGCGGTTGATCTTGCCCGAAAAAGTATGGTTCAGCGGATAAAATCTTGTGCACGGGACATCAGGGATAAATATATAAACCCACCCGTAACCACAGATTTTGGTATTCTGTTTCTGCCCTTCGAAGGTCTTTATGCAGAGGTTTTGCGCAATCTTGGTTTGTTCGAAAGTGTTATGCGGGAGTATCATGTAATCCTAAGCGGTCCCACCACTGCCGCTGCCCTGATCAATAGTTTGCAGGTGGGATTTCAAACCCTGGTTATCCAAAAAAAGACTGCCGAAGTGTGGAAAATCCTAAGTGCTATAAAGCATGAATTTGGCAAATTTGGAGCAGTGCTGGATCTTACCCAGAAAAAACTGCAGGAAGCCTCCAGCACAATAGAGAAAGCCAGCCACCGCAGCAGACAAATAGAAAAACGTCTTGGCAGAGTTCAAGACCTACCTGCTTTGGAAAGTGAACAGATTCTTGATCTGGATAACGGTGCCACTGTGGAAGATGATAGCCAGATTTAGAGGTATAGATAGAAATACGATGTTTTTAGCTAAGCCTTTCTGCACTTGCTTTGGAGGCAAGCTTAGCCCAGAGATTGTGTAGGTTTTGCTTAAGGTTTTTGGCTGTCAGAGAAAAATAAAATTTAGAAAGCCAAGATTTTGCTTGACTTTTAAACTGGCTTTGGCGGAAAATGTAAATACTATATTGATATTACACATGGAGGTTCAAGATGTTTTTAACCGGTGCGCAACTTAATGAGGTTTTCCTCAAAGCCAAACGTCAACGCTTTGGCATTATCGCATCCAATGTTGTTTTCGACACCCAGATTAGGGCTATAGTTCAAGGATATGACGCAGTTCACTCCGATGGCTTGATGCAAATGAGCTCCGGAGCCTGCAAATTTGCCGCCGGTGCTTCTCAGGATATGAATACCGGTGCAAGGCTGATCTCGGCAATGATAAAAACCTTTGCTGCTCAATTCCCCAAAAGTGGAGTCGGTTTGCACATAGATCATGCCACCCCCAATTACTTCGATTTCATCAAGTTTTGTGTGGAAAATAATCTGGTAACCTCGGTGATGATAGATGCTTCCAAAGAAAATCTGGAAGAAAACATCCGCATTACCAAAGAAGTGGTGGATCTGGCACACAAACATGGCATCATTGTGGAAGGTGAAATTGGGCACATTAAGGGTACAGAGGATGAGATCGTTTCTGAAACAGAGCTTTACACCCATCCGCAAGAAGCCCTGGAATTCGTGAAACGCACCAATGTAGATCTCTTTGCTGCCTCTGTGGGAACCAATCATGGTGTTTCCAAAGGCGAAAACATTGTGCTGCGGTTAGATTTGATTAAGGAAATTGATGATTTGTTGATCAAAAACGGAGTGGAACGCGGTTTAGTGCTTCATGGAGCCAGTGGTTTAACCGATCAACAGCAAATTACAGCCGTTGCCAATGGTGTGGTGAAAATAAATAAAGATACTCACTACCAAATGGATATGGCAAAAGCAACGCAAGCTTATTGGGAAAAAGAGAAATATTCCATCGTCTGCCCTGATGATGTGGATCCCGCTGCCTTTATCCCTAACAAAAGCAAGTTCGATCCCCGTAAATGGTTGGCTAAAAGTGAAGAAGCCATGCAAAATACCATAATGGGCTTCTGTAAGGTTACCGGAAGCGCAAATAACAGCATTTTAATGTAAAGGAGATATACATGACAAACATTGCAATTAACGGTTTTGGACGCATTGGACGTCTTGTCCTGCGCGTAATATTGAATGATCATCCCGAGCTAAATGTTGTGGCAATAAACGATTTAACCGATGCCGCCACACTTGCTTTTTTATTTAAATACGATAGCATCCACAAGATTTATCCTGGAGAAATATCCAGCGAAGATAATCATCTGGTGGTAAACGGAAAAAAGATTCGCATCTTTGCCGAACGTGATCCCGAAAGCCTGCCCTGGAAAGAACTTGGGGTAGAATATGTAGTGGAATCCACCGGACTTTTCACCAGCAAGGAAAAAGCCTCCAAACACCTGAAAGCCGGTGCCAAAAAGGTTGTATTAACTGCTCCTGCCAAGGATGCAGTGGATGCTACCATTGTAATGGGCGTAAACCATACCACCTTAAAAGCAGAAGATGCATTATCTCTAATGCCTCTTGCACCACAAACTGCCTGGCACCTGTTGCAAAGGTTTTGCAAGATAAATTTGGCATTGTTAATGGTTTGATGACCACTATCCATAGCTACACAAACGATCAGCGGATTCTGGATTTTCCTCATAGCGATCTGCGCCGTGCCCGTGCTGCTGCAATGAGCATGATTCCCACCTCCACAGGCGCTGCAAAAGCTATTGGACTGGTTATTCCGGAATTGAAAGGTAAACTGGATGGTATTGCCATTCGCGTTCCTACTCCGGATGGCTCTTTGGTAGATCTGTACGTGAATCTGGAAAAAGAAGTGACCAAAGAAGAAATAAACGCCGCTATGAAAGAAGCCGCAGACACATATCTGAAGGGCTACCTATACTATTCCACCGATCCAATTGTGTCCATAGATATAGTTGGCAATGCCTATTCTTCCATCTTCGATGCCCCTCTAACCAATGCCAAAGGCAAAATGGTGAAAATCTTCAGTTGGTACGATAACGAATTTGGCTATTCTACCCGCGTTGTGGATTTGCTGGAGTATATGAGGAAGTAATACTATTTCCAGATTGTAATTGCACCTATTCGTAATTACAGCCGCCCTCGGCTGTCTGCACACGAGACGTGTGCAATTACGATTATGCATCATAACTCTGGAAACTGTGTATTTTTAGCCAAGACTAAACATATTATAAACTGCAGTAACAGGGGTAGAATTCTGCCTTGTTGCTGCAGTTGCTTGTTGGATACACATTGCATAAAGGTTATATTGCAGCACTTATGCCGATTTCGTAATAACAGCCGTCCTCGGCTGTCTGCACACGAGGCGTGTGCAAGTACGATTAGTGACTTTAAGATGGATTCTGCACTAATTCCCGCAAAATTGCCATTGCCTCTGTTTTTGCACCAAGTCCATTTTCTGCAACCGGTCCCACACAGGCAGGGCAGCCACTATTGCATTCGCAGCGTTTCACTCTATCCATGGCTGCATATAGCAAGCGGTTATGCAATTCGTATAGCTTTCTGCTTAAACCTATGCCACCAGGAAGGTTATCGTATATTACCACAACAGGCGATCCCATAGCCAAGGGAGATTTATCTTCGCTGTGAACTCCCAGGTCTTTCGAAGCGCACATCACGAAGAAAGGAGCAAGGTTGCCAATAAGATATGCCAGGGCAGCCAATCCACTTTGGATGTGAACCCGAACTTCAGCCAGATGATGACAGCGAGGACACAAGCTGATGAGGTTATCCGGTTCGTTCGCTTCTGCAGGGTTGGCAAAACGGCGAAAAGGAATAATGTGGTGCACATCCAATTCCCCGGCAATTCCGCAATTTCGGCAACGCATTCCATCTCTATTACGGATGCTATCGGCTAAGGTTTCCCAGCCCTTGCCATAGGCTATAGGATCATTATTCCATAGCCCTGCATTGCGTAATTTGTTTACACTGGTTTCGGATAAAGAAATCCACCATGCGTCTGTTTGCATAACTGTGGGTGGTAAATCCAGATCTTCCTGTCCCAAGGTCTCCATTGTGTAAAAGCGTACTTTCTTGAAACCAAGGATAGTAGTGGTTACGGTAACTTTCCCAAAGTGTTTTCTGCCTCCGCAAACGTTTTCTAACTGCAATAAATCTATCAGGCTGATCTCTGTTTGTTGTATAGTTTGGGTATAATAATCTGCTGAAATTGGTTCCAGGCGAACCGTTTTGTGTTCCATGTCCAATTGGCGCACAATCCAGGCTTCACCTCTATGCAGATAGATGGCATCAGGATGGGTCATCCATTGCACACTGTCCGATCCCACCCATCCCACAAGCTCATCTCCGGTTAAAATTTGGTACAGGTTGCCGGCGTTTCGCAAGGATACATCTGCTGCGGGATACTTATTCAATATACCGGTATAGCGCATGTTGCTGTGGATTATCTGGTTTTCATCCACGAGGCTCTGTAAGTGTCCAAAATAGTTTTCGAACTCCAGCGCACCAAAGCGATCACCTTCTTTTATTGCCATTTCGGAAACAGCACACAGCAATTGCAAACGTAGAATCTCGCTGTTATCGGGATCTATCAAAGCTTGTTCCGGGTTGTTGCCAAACAAAAACTCGGGATGCTGACAGATGTATTGATCCAAGGGATTGGAGCCTGCCACCATAATGCAAAGTGAGGTGTTGCCTTGCCTGCCTGCTCTGCCTGCTTGTTGACGCACTGCACAGATTGTTCCGGGATAGCCATTTAGAAACACAGCATCCAAACCTCCAATATCGATGCCTAATTCCAAGGCATTGGTAGAGATTACCAGGGAGATTTCACGGTTCCGCAGCTCGTTTTCGATGCTTCGGCGTTCACTTGCCAGATAGCCGCTTCTATAGCTGCGAATTTGCTCTGCAATTTGTTTATCACCACTAAGGTACAGCAACAGCATTTCCACGCTACGCCGTGTTTCAGAAAAAAGAATAGCCTGCAAGCCTGTGTTTAAAAAACGTTTGGCTATGGTGGTTACTTCCATGGTACTGCTGCGTCGGATTCCCAAAGCAGATTCCACCATGGGTGGATTGCAGATATAGAAATGGCGTTCACCATGAGGTGAGCCATCTTTATCTATTAGGATAACCGGCTCTTCGGCAAGAGCTTCTGCAAGTTCACGTGCATTTGCCAATGTGGCAGAAGTAAAGATAAATTGTGGCTGCCTGCCATAAACCTTACAGATTCTTTTCAAGCGACGTAGAACATTGGCAAAGTGAGAGCCAAACACCCCGCGGTACATGTGCACTTCATCTATCACCACGTATTGAAGCTGCGAAAAGAATGCACTCCAAAGGCTGTGATTGGGCAAAATACCCAAATGCAGCATATCTGGATTAGAAAACAAAATATTAGCTTGTTTACGAAGTTTTCCGCGTAGCTCGGTTTGTGTGTCACCATCGTAAATCCCGCAATAAATTGAGGACAAGCGGGGATTTTGTTTTGCAATGTCCAGCACCAGATGTTGCATTTTCTGTGCCTGATCCTGTGCTAAAGCTTTTGTGGGGAATAGCAGCAAAGCTCTGGTATTGGGCTGGTTTACTATTCTGTTTAAAATAGCTGCCTGGTAGCATAAGCTTTTACCACTGGCAACTCCGGCACTGATAACCACGTTTTTCCCCTGCAATATTGCCTGAAGTGCTTCTGCCTGATGGCTGTAAGGCATCTGTATCCCTTGGGAACTAAAGAGTTTTACTACCTGGGGAAGCAGTGCCTCGGGATAGGGTGAATACGATGCAGGAGCAGCTTCGCTAATGCTTCTGCCAACTATTGTATCCGAAAAACGTTTCTCCGATAAGAAACTATCGATAAACTCCTGTATTCCTGATGCGAACATGCTATTTGGCGATAACTTGTTTCATGGTATAGCTTTTGCCATTTTGGGTGAAGCGCAACAGATAAACTCCCGAAGGCAAAGCTAAACCAAGCTGCTTGCTGTGGAAATCCGTTACTGCTTTGTTGCTGTATAGCTTACGTCCTTTTATGTCATATATTTCCATGCCGAAAGGCATGCTGCTTTTATTGGCTATGGTAAAATCGGCAGGAGAGGGATTTGGATAAGCCGATAACTGCAATGCAGGAATGTAATCATCCTCTATGCCAACCCAACCTCCGGTGCTATAAAGCTGAATATCATCCAAAAAGAGCGCAAAGTTATCGAAGGACACACATTGCCAGGCGATATATACTCTTTGGTTTTGATATTCATCTAAGGTGTAGCTGTAATAATTCCAGTTCAATGGTACAAATAGATAGTTACCTTGGTTTA
>JAQVMI010000432.1 GCA_028703735.1 Candidatus Cloacimonadota bacterium
TATAAAAAGTGTCTATACAGACTACATTGAAATGTTAGAGAAAGAAAATCTGGATGCTGTATCTATTTGCACTCCCAGCGGAATGCATACAAATATGGGCATAGAAGTGGCAAACCATAAGATTAATGTGCTCACCGAAAAACCTATGGCTATAAACATAGAATCAGCAGATAAACTGATTCATGCGTGTGATGCTAACAAAGTTAAGCTGTTTGTAGTAAAACAAAACAGATTGAATTCAACCATGCAACTGCTAAAAAGAGCAATAGACAAGGATCGCTTTGGCAGGATTTATATGGCACAATCCAATGTATTTTGGCAACGTCCCCAAGCCTATTATGATGCAGAAAAATGGCGTGGAACCTGGGAATTTGATGGTGGTGCTTTTATGAACCAAGCAAGCCACTATGTGGATGCTATATACTGGTTACTGGGAAAAGTGGATAGCTTTATGGCTTATACATCCACAATGGCCAGTCATATAGAAGTAGAAGATACAGGCTGTGCCATTTTGAATTTCCGTAGCGGAATTATTGCTACCTTGAATGTTACAATGCTCACCTATCCTAAAAACTTTGAAGGTTCCATCACTATTATTGGTGAAAAAGGCATCGTGAAAGTAGGTGGTGTTGCTGTAAACAAGATAGAGAAGTGGGAGTTTGAGCAGTATGATGATGATGATAAAATTGCCCTGGACACAAATTACCAACCACCCAATGTTTACGGTTACGGACACAATCCCTACTATCGCAATGTAGTGGATGTTTTGTTAAACAAAGGCGTTCCCTCCACTGATGGACGTGATGGACGCAAATCTGTAGAGATAATCCAGGCTATTTATCGCTCTGCAAAATCTGGAGCAAAGGTATCTTTACCACTTTAGAATTTCCATACTATATCCTTTACAAATTCATGCTTTAATAATCTAAAAAAAATAGACCATTCATGGAGGAACAATGAAACAAGCCGTGGTTGTTTGTGCTAAGCGAAGCCCTATAGGTAATTTTGGGGGAGTTTTGAAAGATATCTCTGCAGTTAATCTGGGAGTATCCACCCTGAAAGCAATGTTAACTGAAATAGGCTTAGCACCAGATAAGATTGAGGAAGTAATTATTGGTAACGTATGCGGAGCCGGTAATGGACAAAACATAGCCCGTCAGGTATCCATCCATAGCGGTATTCCAGATACAGTACCCGCTTACACAGTAAACAAAGTATGCGGTTCGGGCATGAAAGCTGTTGCCCTTGCTGCCATGATGATTTCCTGCGGTGAAGCAGAGATCGTGGTTGCCGGTGGCACAGAGAACATGAGCCAGATTCCTTATATTCTACCGGATGCTCGTTGGGGTGCACGAATGGGAAACAAACCTGTGGTGGATTTAATGATTCGCGATGGATTAAGTGATATATTTAACGATTACCACATGGGGTTAACAGCAGAAAACCTTGCAGATAAACATGAGATAAGCAGAGCTGAACAAGATGCTTTTGCAGCAAAAAGCCAGAACAAGACTGAACTTGCGCAAAATAGCGGAATCTTTAAGGATGAGATTGTCCCCATTTCGATACCTCAGAAAAAAGGTGATGCATTAATTATTGATAAAGATGAAATGCCCCGTGCAGGTGTAACTGCCGAAAGCCTAGGAAAATTACGTCCAGCTTTTAAGGGTGATGGCTCTGTAACCGCTGCCAATTCCAGTGGTATAAATGATGGAGCTGCTTTGCTAATTCTTATGAGTGTGGACAAAGCAAAAGAACTTGGGTTAACTCCTCTGGCAACCTTTGTACAAAGCGCATCTGCAGGGGTAGATCCTGCCATCATGGGCTATGGACCTGTTCCTGCTATCAAGAAGGTTTTAGAGAAATCCGGCTGGCACCTTGGTGAGATTGAACTTGCAGAACTGAACGAAGCCTTTGCTGCGCAATCAATCGCTGTAATGAAGGGTATAGAACTGGAAGGCTTGGGCAAATTGAATCCCGAAATTGTAAATGTGAATGGTGGTGCTATAGCCTTAGGGCATCCTATCGGTGCCAGTGGTGCGCGCATTATTGTTACTCTTTTGCACGAAATGAAACGCCGTGGTGTTCATAAAGGACTTGCTTCCTTATGCATTGGTGGCGGAATGGGAATTGCCAGCCTCTGGCAAAGATAAAACCAGTAACTAAAGATAAAGGATAGAATAATGAAAGATAAATTAAAGTTAGACAGAAGCATGGCTCTCTTTGCAGAGGCACAGACCCTTGTTCCAGGTGGCGTGGCAGGAATCAGAAGACCCTATAATTTCGTTCAGGGAGAATACCCAATATTTTTCGATCATGGTAAAGGTGGACGCATTACCGATGTTGATGGGAACGAATATATCGATTACCTTTGCGCTTATGGTCCCATAATAATTGGTTATCGTGAAGATGAAATTGATAACGCTGTGATAGAGCAAATTCGTTCCAAAGGTTTTTGCTTTTCCTTAACTCAGGAAAAGCAAAACGAATTGGTGCATAAGCTGAAGGAAGTGATACCCTGCTGTGAAATGGCTGCCATAGTGAAAACCGGAAGCGATGCCACTACCATAGCTATCAGAGTAGCCAGATCCTATACCGGAAAAACTAAAATAGCCAGATGTGGTTATCATGGTTGGCACGATTGGTGTGTGGAAGTGAAAGGCGGGATCCCCCAAAAGCTATACGAAGACATTTTGGAATTTCACTATAACGACCTGGAAGAACTGGAGAACATTCTGAAAGCCAAT